>JALORD010000167.1 GCA_025459145.1 Pirellulaceae bacterium
CGGGCCGACTGGTAGCAAGCATCGACCAGGGCCATCGTCCGCAGGTTGTCTGCGCCGCCGATCTCCGGCTCGGATTGGTTCTCCAAAGCGACGAGCAGCTGCGCCATCGTTCCCACAAACGCGTCCGGAAACCAGACTTCGTCCCAGCGTGGTGAAATCCAGCCCCCGGTTGGCTGAATCCCTGTTTGCTGTTGGTTCGGCTGCTTCAGGCTCGTGTAGTCGATTGTGCTCGGCACGGGTCTCGGATACTCAGGCCAACCGATGGTTCCGCGGGCCAGCCCCTCGGTCCCTTCGACCCGCCAGCGAATCGCGATGTCCGGCTCTGCTCCTTCGAGCGCTGGCCCCGTCCAAACATCATCGCAACTCATCGCCCGCAGACCGCTCGCGTATTCGAGGATGTACAGGCAAATTCCATCCTCGTGAGCGAACTTTCGTGCGGTCCGCGGATCGGGCCGGACGCTGGCGAATATCCGCTCCGGGTCGCCGAACCAGTAGCGAAACGTGTCGAGATGGTGGATCGACATGATCCGCAGCGTGACCCACCCTTGCCGCTCTTGCCACGGCATCCAGTGCGGAATCGCCCGCATGTCGATCGTCGCCAGAACCGGCTCGCCCAGGAGTCCCTCGTTCAGAACTGCCTTGCACGCCCGGACCGACTGGTCGTAGCGCATGTTCTGGTTCACCGCCAGCGTGATTCCCGCCTGCCGGCAGCGATCGACGATCTCACAGGCCTGGCGGTAGTTCACTCCGAGCGGCTTCTGGGCCAAGATCCCCCGAATCCGCGGCTGATGGTCGCAGATCGTCCGAATCACGCCGAGTTGGGCATCGGGCGGAACAGCGACATCGACCACTTCGCAACAGCCGCTCGCCAGCATCTCCTCATACGTGTCGAAAGCCGTGAGCCCATGCCGCTCGGCCACCTGGCGGGCCCGCTCGGGCGTCCGCGAGGCGATCCCCACGGGGTTGAACCCCGCCTTGCGATATGCCACCAGATGGCAGTCGGCCATGATGAAGCCGCTGCCGATACAGCCGATCGGGACGTCCCGGCGACCTGGAAGCTGGGGGAGATGGGCGTTGGGAGAGAACATAGGTGGTTGGTGCAGTTCAATTGCCAGAGTTTACATCTTTCGGGTTGTTTGTGTACTTGATCCGAGTTTCAATCGCAGCGAACCTCGGCACTGAATCCTTGAACGCTTTTGAGCCTGAAGGTCGGAACTAGCGTTCGCTGAATTGATGATAATTGATTTTCCAGACACGACTTGCGGCGCTCAGTCACGTTCGTCCTGAACGTGTTATTAAGCGCCGCGTTCACCTCAACCGTGTGAGGTGTAAGCCACCCTATCAGTGGGTTTTGTCTTGACTCCGTTTTATGGACGGCTCGGCGTTCCGTAAAAACTCGTCATCGTCACCCTGATTGCCACGTGGTGCATGGGCGAATGCACGGACTCGCGTGTTACCTGGAGGGTGTCAGGAGGATTTGGCGGAAAACGGTACCACTGCAGGCGACCTCTTCGCCCGCCAAATACTCCCCACACCTGCCCTGTTTGAACTGCCATCCGAACTGCCCGTGGACCCTCCCCGCCGGCCACGATTATACCACAGGTCCCGCTCACCCGGCTGGCCATTTTCGCCATAAGTATATGGTCGTTTTGCACTTACAAAAAATGGACGGAATCCAAACTATTTAGTGCCGGACCAACCGCCCTTAGCAGATGACCAGTGACCGGTGGCGAATGACAAATGACAAGTGCTGGCACCCGCCTGCCAGCGACTTCCGCCGCTCCCCCGCACATCTGCCTTGACCCGTTTTTGCTGGCACTCCTATACTCCGCGCCATTCGCGCTGGTGAAGTGTTGCCGGCGCGACGCAGGTGCAGGAGCGCCCGGTCTCGCAACCGACCCAAAATTCTTGATCATGGACGAGGGAATTCTCATGGCAAACCACGGACGGAACGCTTTCCGCTCGTCGCGTGCGAAGTGGACCAAGCTGGTTACAGGCGGCCTCGCGGCACTCATCGCCGGAGGCGCAGTCGCCGGCGGAGTTGTTGGAATCGCTCAGGCGCAAGCCCCGGTCCGCCGCCCCGTCGGCACCGCCACCCAGCCGGCACCCACTCAGCCAGGCGCCGCTCCCCGCACCTCGCTCCCCACGGCTGCTCCCGGCACGGCACGAGCAGCCGCTGCTGGTGCAGGAGCTTTGCCCGCTGGCGCCGCCGCGGCTGGCGGCTCGGCCTCGGCCCTGCCCAATGCCGGAGCCGCCGCAACCAAGAAACCCAACCCCGCTACGCTGCAAGTGATGGCGGTCGTCAATGGCCAGCAAATCACCCGGGCCGACCTCGGCCGCGAGTGCATCCGCCGCTATGGCGAAGAGGTGCTCGAAAGCCTGATTAACCGGCAGCTCATCACCAATGCCTGCCAGACCCGCGGCATCCAGATCACCGATCAGGATGTCTCGGCCGAAATCGACCAGATCTCCACCCGCTTCGGGCTCGATCGTTCGCGGTGGCTGCAACTGCTCGAGCAGGAGCGGGGCTTCACCGAAGAGCAGTACAAGCGGGAAGTCGTCTGGCCGATGCTGGCCCTGCGGAAACTGGCCGCCTCCGAGATTCAAGTCACGCAGGAAGACCTGCAAAAGGCGTTCGAAGCCGAATTCGGTCCGCGGGTTCGCGCTCGGCTGATCGCCGTCAGCAGCAAGCAGAAGGCCGACCAGTTGCGGGCCCAGGCCGCCGCCAATCCGAATGCGTTCGGCGAGCTGTCGAAAAACAACACCGAAGACGCAGGAATCGCCTCCTCGTTCGGCGTGATTCCCCCGATTCGCAAGCACGTGGGCGACTCGGCGCTCGAACAGGTGGCCTTCGCCCTGAAGCCCGGCGAGATCTCGCAGGTCGTCCAGGTCGCCAACATGTACTACATCCTGAAGTGCGAAGAGCAGCTTCCGGCGCAGTACATCGCTTCGCAGCACATCGCCGAGCAGCAGAAACGGCTGGAAGAACGCATCCGCGAAGGCAAGATGCGCGTCGCCGCGGCACAGCTCATGGAGCAACTGCAGAAGAGCGCCAAGGTCGAGTTCATCTACACCGACGCCGCCAAGCAGCAGTCGCTGCCCGGCGTTGCCGCGACGATCGACGGCCGGCAGATCACCCTCGCGCAACTCGCCGACGAGTGCATCGTGCGGCACGGCGAGGAGGTCCTCGACGGCGAAATCAACCGCCTGATCCTCACCCAGGAACTGGGCCGCAAGCAGCTCGCCATCGAAACGCAGGATATCAACGCCGAGATTGACCGGGCCGCCGTGGCGTACGGCAAACTCAAGCCCGACGGCACGCCCGACCGCGAAGCATGGCTCAGCACCATCACCGAGCAGGACGGTGCGACCGTCGAACTGTACACGCGCGACGCCGTCTGGCCGTCGGTCGCCCTCAAAAAGCTGGTCGGCAAGCGCGTCACAGTGACCGAGGAAGACCTGCAGAAGGGATTCCAGGCCAACTACGGCGAGCGCGTCGAAGTCCTGGCGATCGTCCTCAGCGACCAGCGCCTGGGACAGCGGGTCTGGGAGATGGCCAAAAACAATCCGACCGACGCCTTCTTCGCCCAGCTGGCCGAGCAGTATTCGGTCGAGCCCGCCTCGCGGGCCAATGGCGGTCGTGTGCCGCCGATCCGAATGCACGGCGGTTCGCCGGTCATCGAAAAGGCCGCTTTCGAACTCAAGAAGGGGGACCTCTCGGGACTGATCGCCGTCGACAACCAATTCATCATCCTCCGCGGCCTGGGCCGCACGCAGCCGGTCAACGTGCAGTTCGCCGAGGTGCGGAACGAACTGTTCAAGGACATCGAGGAGAAGAAACTTCGCGAAGAGATGACCCGCGAGTTCGACCGCCTCCGCTCGGTGTCGCAGGTCGACAACTTCCTGCTCGGCACCTCGCAATCGGGCCGGCCGACCCGCCCGCAAACGACGCAGGCCTTGCCAAGCGGAACGCCAGGTAACTCCGCCGTCCGCCCCGTCCCGACGGCGGTCGCCCCCGCCTCGGCCGCTCGACCAGGCACAGCGCCGCGGACGCGGTAGTTTGGACGATTGTCAAAGTGGGCCTCCGACGCCGTCGGAGGCCTGAAGTGCCTAGCGACGTTGAGCCGGCCAGGATCGCCGGGCCCACAACGGCATCGCCGAGCGCGCACGGTGAGACAAAGGCTCATAGCCGCGACAGCGGCGATACCAATCAGCCCACGGCGTCAGCCGTGGGAAGCGAATCCAAAACAGGCCAGGAGCCGCGAAGAGGCGGCACTCGGGCGGCTCTGACGTTTGCCGTCGTTCTGCCGGATCGAAGTGGCACTGCTCCGCGGCTCAAGAGACAATGGGGTGCGAAAACCTCGGCTCACTCCGGGGGCTCCTCTGTTGCGCGCTCCGCGGCTGAGGCAATTGCGTCTCTTACGGCCACTCGCTCCCCCACCTCCTCGCGCCGACTTGGCTGCTCAGGGCCTCCCTGGCATCCGCTAGACCAACCGGCACGCCAATCGTTAGGATGCCCTGGGGCTCGTTAAGAAGCTCCTAGGGCACTGGCCTGACTGTTCTTGGTCCGCGGCGGCCAAGGCGGAACTGGCAATTTGAGCGCAACTCTTGTGGCTGTCAGGGTTTCAGGGAAATGGGGAAACCAGAGCGTGAACCGGGGGGACTGCCAGCCCTCGAGCCAGTGCTCGGGTACCTCAACTTCTCGGCAGGGACGGCCGATCCCCAGTTTCTCGCCCATTTGAACGGCCTGTTTGAGTTTGCAGCGATTCAGGGGAGTCCGCGGCCCCTCTGGCAGGCGGTTCATGACCTCCTCGCCCGCCGCCTGCGGGAGCTTGCCGAGTCCTCCCCCACGTTTCGCGATTCGGCCCAAGCGGCAGCCGTCCTGGACCTAGTCTTTACGCGGGCGCTCCCCGCCTACCGGCAGTTCCACCGCGATCTCTTGTTTCACCAGTCCGACGCGACGCTGTTCCGGCCGTTTTTTGTCGGCCGCGTGTGCGAGGCGGTCCTCAGCCAGGGAGGCCCCTGGGACGAACCCGAGCGGATCGTCCCGGCGGCGATCCGGCAGCTTAACGATTTCCTGGGCCATCGCCCGGTCGCGGCGCTCGAAACGCAGCGGCTGGAGCCCTACGCCCACGAGTTCGTCCGGCCGATTCCGCTTTACATTCGCGGCGCGGGGATCAGCTTCGGGTCCGAACGTGAGGTGATCGCCGCCGCGCTGACGCTCCTCGAAACGACCGATCCGAATCTGCTGCGGCGGGCCTATTTCGATCCGGCCTTGCTCGACGAATTGGCGGTCGACTCGCGGGCCTACGACTTCGATCATCCGGCCAACAAGCGGCCCAACTATCACTTCGGCCAGTGGGACCCGCACCATCTCGACAACCAGGGCCGCTACCGCCGGTTCGTTGTTCAGCAGGTGACGCTCGACGCCCTCATGCGGCGGCTGACCGACGCCAGCGACCTGCCGGCCGAGGAACTGCTGCTCGAAGCGGCCTCGGTCCTGGCCGGCACGATCCTGATGGCGAGCGGCATCAGCGGTGAAGGGCCGGCGACGTTCGATTCGACGGTCACGCTGTCGAAGCTCCTGCCGCACATCGCCCGCTATCGCGACGACTTCTATCAGCAGCTTTTCCAGCGGATTTCGGGCGAACATGCCGAACGGCTGCGGGTCGAAGCGGCCGAAAAGCGGCAGCCTTTTGGCGGCGCGCGGCAGCACCTCAACGCGCAGCTCGCCCGCCAGCGGGCCTCGCAGCTCGAACACGTTCATCTGGCGCAGATTTTCGCCCGGATGGGCCACACGTCCGCCGCCCAGCGCGAGGCGAGCGTCGTCCCGTGTGCGTCGGCCCGCATTCTGTGCCAGATCGACTGCCTGATGGCCACGAGCCACCTCGCCTGCGAGGCGGGGCGCATCGACGAAGCGGCCGGCTACCTGCCGCAGATCGTCGACCTCTTGAAGCGAGGGATCGAGTGCGGGGCGATCGTCGATCCGTGGAACATCCTCGGCTTCGACGCCCACTACAGCCTGTTCCCCTCGCCCGAAAACAGTGTCCGCGACCATCGGGCCGACGATCTGGTGGCCCTGATCGATCGGCTGTGGGCGCTATATTCGCAGGTCTGGAGCGCGGCGGCCGCCACGGATAACGGTCCGCTCAGCCAGC
Organism: Pirellulaceae bacterium; assembly: GCA_025459145.1. Lineage (GTDB taxonomy): Bacteria > Planctomycetota > Planctomycetia > Pirellulales > Pirellulaceae > CAYLLN01. The sequence goes on from JALORD010000167.1 coordinate 6,159, forward strand.
GCGTTTCGAAGCAGTTTCACGACGCGGCCCAGTGGTGGCACAAGTTTGCGGTGCATGAAGTATCGAGCGTCGAGGCGGACGACTCGCTGGCCGTCTATCGCGCGGCCGAACGGGTGGCCCAGGCGCTCAACGTCTGGCACCGCGGCGGCGCGGCGGCGGGAGATGTCGCCTTCTGGCAGCCGCACGCCGAGATGTTCGATTCACCCAAGGCCTACACGCTGGTGATCGAGGCACTTCTGGCCCACGGCGATCACGTGGCGTCGATGGCGCTATTGATCCATTGGCTTGGCCAAGCCGACCACATCGGCCTGCAGCGGGCCGATGCCTCGTGGTACGACCTCACGCAGCGCTGGCTCGGCGAGCTGACGGTCGCCCCTGGGGACGCGGCCGAGTTGGGTGAAGACGCGGCGACTCGCTGGGACCAGGCCCGCAAGTTTCTCGACTATGTCGAGTCGAATGCCGAGGCGTACTGGCACGTGCCGCGCTTCGCGCTCGCGGCCGGGAAGCCGGCCGATCGGCAATCGGCGGCCACGGCTGGGCCCGAATCCGACGACGAAGAAAACGACTGGAGTGAGTCGGCCTACGAGGATGTCGTATTTCGCGATTCGACCGATGACGGCGTCGAAGGCTCGATTTTTGAAACCGACACGTCGTCGCACGACGAGCTGGTCGCCGAATCGCGTCGCGTCGCGGGCCGCCTGGCGTTCCTCGGCGGCATCGCCCGCTTGTGGCGGCTGGCCGCGATCAGCCCGGCCCTGCACGCGCTGGCCCGCGGCGAGGATGCCTCGCGGCATGCCGCGCGGGCGCTGGCCCTGCGGCGGTGGACCGAGCAAGCCGAGGCGAATTGCCGCGGCATGGCGGAACTGCTCGTCACGGTTCGCGAGTATCGCATTCCTGAGCCGGGGACCGATCACGATTCGAACGTCGAGTACGACCGCCGGCGAATGTCGAAAGAGTCACTCTTGGAACGGATCGTCAGCACGAGCGTTGAAACGGCCGATGCGGCCCGCCTCTTGCGCGCGGCAGCGACGGTCCTCGAAGAGCCCCCCCCCGCAAAGCCGATCAAAAGGCGATCGCGCAAGAAGAGCGAAGCCGCGGAGTCCCCGGCCGGGAGTGTGGCGGCGGCCAGCGAACTCGCGCCCGATGCGAGCGCTCCGTACGAAAACCGCCGGATCGTGGCTCTGTTTGCGGCCCTGCTCCGGCAAGATACGGCTGCCGCCCGCGCGGCATGCACCGAGCTCTTGTCGACGCTCGTCCGACAGCCGCTCCTCTATGTGCCGCTGGCGAAGGGGGGCGATCCGCAGGAGATCGTCGCAGTCCGCTCCCGGCAGCATGCGATTCAGGATCTGCTCGCCTGGCTCCCGCGAATGGGACTGTGGGTCGAAACGTGCGAACTGCTCGAAACGGCCCGCCAGATGGAGCGCGACCATCCGGTCGGCGCCGGCGCGGTGACTGAGTTCGACGAACTGTTCAAGATCGGCTATCGGGCGATTGTCGAGAGCCTGGTCGCCTCGGCCCAGCGCTGGCCGTCGGCCCAGGAAGGCGAAGAAGACGAGACCCAACCCGAGGCGATCGTCTCGTGCCTCGAGAAGCTGACCGAGTCGCTGCTGACCGGTTGGCTGGCCCACAGCCGGACGCTCCGCCTGAGCGTGCTCGAACGGGTGCACGATAAAGTCTCGTGGCGGAAACTCGTCGACTTTATCGAGCGGTACGGCGACGAGCTGTTCTCGCAGCGGTTTTTGAATCTGGCCAACATTCGCGGCATCCTGCACCAGGGGGTCGCCCGCTGGATCTCGCGGATTCAGGAAGATCCCGACGCGGCGGGCGACGAGCTCCCCGAGAAGCTGCTCTCCGATATCGCCGCGGGCGAATCGCTCGATGCGATGGCCGAGCAGCTTACGCTGGTCCTGGAAGCGATCGTCGAAAACTACGGCGAGTATCGCGACTACAACAGCACGACCACGCAGTCGGACAAGGGCGAGCTGCTGTACATGCTGCTCGATTTTCTCCGCCTGCGAACGCGCTACGACCGGGTCTGTTGGAACCTGAAGCCGGTGGTCCTCGCGCACGAGATTCTCGTCCGCCGCGGGGAGGAACAGGCGGCCCGCATCTGGCGAAAAGCCCTGACCGACCGGATCAACGACGAGGCAAACCAGTACCTCGCGAAGCTCGCCGACCTGCAGAAGAAATACGCGATGCGGATGCCGACCGTCGCCGACCGGCTGGCGGAGCGGTTCATTCGCCCGCTGGCGATCGACCGGATTCGAGCCCTCGTCGCCCCAGCCATCGAAGAGGCCAAGCAGGGGGGCGAGTGTACGAAGTTCGAAATCCTCGATCACGACACGGCCTTTTTGACGCGTGAGCCAACCGGCGTGGGGCTCGATGTGCCGGCGTGGCTTGTCGCCCTGGAGGAAGAAGTCGAACAGGCCCTCCGGCCCAGGCACCTGCGCCTCGATGACGACGACCTGGAAGGGATCGTCCCGCAGGTCTTCCTCTCCCAATCCGAAGCCCGCCGCCAACTCAATCGCTGGGCGAATCGGCAGGATTAGCAGCCCCAACACAACGATCTGCCAACGCCCTCTCACGGGGTAAATCGTCGCTGCCGATGAGCTACAGCTCGGGCGTCGCGTACTTCTGGGCTGCCAAGCGGTTCCAAGAGCCAACGTAAACGGCGTGTTCGATCGGTCGAAGTTCACTTTACCCCAAGTGCCGATTCGCGGTCGCTTCGGCCAGTTGCTTGAGCGCCGCGCGGTCGACTTTGCCGACGGCATTGGTCGGCATTTCGTCGAGCACGATGATCTCGTCGGGCGCCTTATACCCCACGCGGGCCCGCGAGAACGCGATTAGCTCGGGCAGAGTCGGCCGCTCAGCAGCATTTGGCCGCTCCGCAGAGATCTGCGGCTTAAAGACGACATACGCCCGAACGATCTCCCCATGCACCAGGTCGTGTACGCCGACGACGCAGGCGCAAGCGACAGCCGGACACGCCAGCAGCGACTCCTCGACCTCCTGGGGGCAGATATTCGAGCCGTCGTGGACGATGATCTGCTTCTTGCGGCCGTGAAACCAGAAGTACCCCGCGTCGTCGGCCGACACAAGATCGCCCGTGTCGAGCCAGCCGTCGACGAGGCTCTCGGCCGTCGCGTCGGGCCGGTTCCAATAGCCAACCATGTTAGCAGCGAGGACCTGTCGAATGACTTCCGGCGCCCCCTATGCTCCAGGTCCCGAAACGCCTGGAGGACTCCCTCCCTTCGCGCTGCCGCAGGGGCCGCCCGCGGCGGATCCGGGCGGATCCAACCCCTATCCAACGCCACCACCGCCCCCTCCGGGTGGATTGGGCTCGCGCCTCTGGCTGTGGATCCTGGGACTGGTCGGTCTTGTCGTGCTTTCGCCGCTCTGCTGTTGTGGCGGGCTGCTCGTTTACGCGTCGTCGTACAAGGACTTTACGATCCGTAACGGCGAGCACCTGGGGGGCAGCCCCATGAATCTGCGGTTCGATTACGAACTGCGCGACGTCAAACCAGTGCTCGATCCGTATTTCATCGTCGTGCGAACCGCGGATGGAACGGTCCGCGAACGTCCTCTGCAGGGTTGGCTCGAAAAGCGGGGTGTTTTCCATTTCAATG
>JALORD010000168.1 GCA_025459145.1 Pirellulaceae bacterium
TGCTCGCGCCGCTCGCTGCGGACCCGGCGCAACTGTTCGAGGGCCCGGACGCGTCCCTCGTTGCGCGTCCGGCGGGCCTTGATGCCGGTGCGGATCCAAACCTCTTCTTCGGCCAGCTTCTTGTCGAACAGGGCGTTTTGCTTTTCTTCGGCGGCCAGGGCCGCTTCCTTCCGGCTGAGGAACGTATCGTAGTCGCACGACCAATCGAACAGCCGGCCGCGGTCGACTTCGAGAATGCGCGTTGCCAGTTTGCGAAGGAACATTCGGTCGTGCGTCACGAAGATCAGCGTCCCGTTCCAGCGGGCCAGAAAGTCTTCGAGCCACTCGATTGCCGCGAGATCCAAGTGGTTCGTCGGTTCGTCGAGCAGCAACAGATCGGGCGATGCCACGAGCGCTTGGGCCAGAAGGACGCGGCGTTTCATGCCCGACGAGAGCGCCTCGAAACGGGCCGCGCCGTCGAGCGACATCTCGGCCAGAATCCGCTCGACGCGCTGCTCGGCCTGCCAGGCGTGTTCCAGATCGCCATCGTCCGGCGGCAGGCCTTGATGCACCACCTCGGCGATCGACCCGACCAAGTCGCGGGGAACATCCTGCGGCAAGAGCGAGACTTTTGATCCGGGAGCGAACGTCACCTCGCCGCCGTCGGGCTGCACCTCTCCGCTCAGAATCCGCATGAACGTCGTCTTGCCCGCGCCATTGCGCCCCAGGAGGCCGATCCGCTGCCCTGGTTCGATCTGGCACGAAACGCCGTCTAGCAAAGGCGGCCCGCGAAACCCAATTCGCAACTCCTTGACGCTAATGAGGGGCATGAATCGAGGCGGGCGAGCGCAGCGGGGCGAATGCGGGCGGGGAAACTTTGGGCAATCAACCAATTATGGCGGAAGAGAGGCCGTTTCGTCAGGCCGGCTCCCGCAGCCGAAGGTTGGGTTCGCGGGACGCAATGAATCCTGCCCGAAGAGGCCAGTGACACGTATGACTGCCCTTGCTTACCCGCGAAAGCGTCCCAGGACGAGCGAAATATTCTGCCCGCCGAAGCCAAAACTGTTTGACAGGGCGATGTCGCACTTGGCCTCGCGGGCCGCGTTGGGCACGTAATCCAGGTCGCAGTCGGGATCGGGGTTCTCGTAGTTGATCGTCGGCGGCAGGACATTGTCGCGAATCGCCATCAGGCAAACGATTGCTTCCGAGACTCCTGCCGCGGCGATCAGGTGCCCCATCATGCTCTTCGTGCTCGAAACGGGCGTCTTTGGTCCCAGAACGGTTTTGCAAGCCAGCGATTCAACCCGATCGTTGACCGACGTGCTCGTTCCGTGGGCGTTCACGTATTGAATGTCTTCGGGCGAAATTCCCGCGTCGGCAATTGCCATCTTCATGCAGGCGATGGCTCCGCGACCTTCGGGATGAATATCGGTAATGCGGTAAGCGTCGGCCGTTGTGCCGTAGCCGAGTACTTCGCCATAGATCTCCGCTCCGCGGCGGCGGGCGTGCTCAAGTTCTTCGAGGACGACCATCGCTCCCCCTTCGCCCAGGACAAAGCCGTTCCGCAACCGGTCAAAGGGCCGGCTCGCTTTCGTCGGCTCGTCGTTGCTGGTGGAGAGGGCGGTCAGCAGATTGAATCCCGTGACGCCGAACGGATGAATCATGCTGTGCGCGCCACCCGAAAACATGACGTCCGCTTCGCCGCGGCGGATGATCTCGGTCGCTTCGCCGATCGCCTGGCTGCTGGCGGCACACGCCGTCAGGCAATTGGCATTTGGCCCTTGGGCATTGAACAGGCCCGCCACATAGCCCGAAGGCATGTTCGGCTCTTGTTCGATCTCAGCCACTGGATTGAGGATTTCGAGCCCGGTCTGTGCAAAGGTGGCTAGGTCGATCGCGTCGGGGCGCAGCGCGGCGGTCATCATTCGGGCAAAAGCCGAAAAATCCTGGCTCCCCTCGCCGCTTCCCAGATACACACCAACCCGCGTTGGATCGAGCGACGCCTCGGAAAGACCCGCCTGAGCCGCGGCCTGCATGGCCGAGCCGCAGGCAAATTTGGTGTGGCGAGCCCGATCGCGCCACTCGTCAGCATCTTCGCCAGCTTGCGTAATATCCCAATCTTTGACCTCGGCCGCGATCTTGGTGGGAAACTTCGAAGCGTCGAAGATTGTCGTGTAGCCCACCCCCGACTTTCCCTCTTTCAGGGCCGACCAGACAGTCTCCACGTCGTGCCCCAGCGGGTTGATGCATCCCATGCCGGTAATCACTACGCGCCGTCTCATCACTGTAAAACCTCGGCTACTTGAATCGAACCGCCCACGGTGCGGGAAACCTCGCCAATCGTTGATCCCGGCCCACCCGCACTCTTCGCCCCACTGTACCAAGGGGCTTGAAGGCCGAATAGAGAGAAGGCCGCGGCACTACATCTCGGGCCCGTTCAGCCATCGGCACGAGGCTTCCTCGGCTTCCGCCTAGCCGGGGTGATTCGTCGTAAATACAATGGCCCGTTGAGCTAAAGACGTCAGCTAGCCATTTCTGCGGCTTTCTCCGTTCGGCCGGGAAGGGTCGCCAGAGGTACATGTTGCGCGGGATCGAGCGGCCTAAGGTCGGGCGGCTTGATGCCTGATTATTTGGTTCGAAGAGTTTGGGTTGGACCGCAAGGATTGCTTCACCGGGAACGATGCATGACTCGCCGCGTTGTGATTACGGGGATCGGACTAGTCTCGCCACTCGGGAATTCCCCCCAGCGGCTCTGGGAGGGGCTGTCATCGGGCACCAGTGGCGTTCGCGAGTTCGCGAGCATTCCGCCAGAGCCTTTCCCCTCGCCCTATGGGGCCGAAGCGCGCGATTTCACGGGGTCGATCGAAGATTTCGGGCCGCTCGAAAAGCTAATGGCCCGGACGATCAAAAAGAGCCTCAAGATCATGTGCCGCGAGATCCAGATGGGGGTCGCCGTGGCGCAGTTGGCGCTGACCCATGCGGGGCTCGATCTGTCAAAGGCCGATCGCGATCGGACCGGCGTGGTCTACGGCGCCGACTACATGCTCACGCTCCCGCAGGAGTTTACGACCGGTATTCGCGCCTGCCTCGATGCGGAGGGGAATTTCGACTTCCGCAACTGGGCCGAGAAGGGGCTCCCTTCGGTCGAACCGCTCTGGCTGCTCAAGTATTTGCCTAACTTGCCTGCGGCGCACATCGCGATCTTCAACGATCTACGAGGGCCGAACAACTCGCTGACAATGCGCGAGGCATCGAGCAACCTGGCGATTTACGAGGCGCACAGCACGATCGTCCGCGGGCATGCCGATGCAATTTTGACCGGTGCGACGGGAACCAAGGTGCATCCCGCTCGGACGATTCATGTTGTGACCCAGGAGGAAGTCGCTGCAGGAGAAAGCGAACCTGCACGGCTCAGCCGTCCGTTCGACTTGCACCGCACGGGTGCCGTGCTCGGCGAGGGAGCGGCGGCGATTCTTCTGGAAGAACTGGCCACGGCCAAGGCCCGCGGAGCGAAAATTTACGGCGAAGTAATCGGAGCGGCTGGTAGCGCCGCGGCCGATCGGCGGGGAACGGGGCAGCCGCGATTGGCGATTGCCAATGTCTTGAGGGCGGCTCTGCGAAATGCCGGAATTACGCCGGAAGAAGTCGGGCATGTCCACGCGCACGGCCTCGGCTCGCGCCGCTACGACGCCGAGGAAGCGCAGGCGATTGCCGAGGTCTTCGCCAGTCGCCGGGCGCCGGTGCCGGTGGTCGCCGCGAAGAGCTACTTTGGCAATCTGGGCGCGGCAGGTGGCATGGTCGAGCTCATTTCGAGCGTGCTGGCTCAGGAAAGCGATGACCTCTTTGCGACACTCAACTACGAAACGCCCGATCCCGATTGCCCCGTGAACGTTGTCGCCGCCCGCGGCGCAAAGCCCGGCGACGTGTTTATCAACGTCAACATCTCGCCCCAAGGACAGGCGAGCGCGGCAGTCGTGCGTCGATTCGCAGAGTAGTTTTCGCGACACATCGGCGGCAAACTCTCACCAGCTTTCCCAGACTTCCCCTTCGCGGTACCAGGTTCAAGTCGTACGGGCGGTAAACCCGATACGTCGGATGCGCGGGTTCCATGGGGGGATCAAGCGCAACTTGCCAAGGAAGGCACGATGCGCGTCTGCCGAACGCTGACGATGGCCGCCCTATTGGCGGCTGCGATGGGACTGGGCACTGACATCGTCAGGGCACAGTTGCCGGGCCAAGTCGCGCGCCCCGCAAGCAGCAGTCCCGGGCGCAATCCCAGCGGCGTGCCCGCGCCCCCGCCCGAAATTCCGCCCCCCTACGTCACGCAGCAGCGTGAAGTCGAGATCCCCTTCACCGTCAAACCGGGCACCACGCCCGAGACGCAGCCCGTCGAGGTGCGAGTTTTCGTTTCGTGGGATCGGGGCCAGAGCTGGCACTTCTTTGAAAAGAAGCGGCCCGAAGAGGGTCGTTTTCGTTTTCGTCCGACACAGGACGGCGAGTTCTGGTTTGCCACGCAGACGGTCGACAAGAGCGGCCAGCCTGACAGCGGCCAGCCGCGCCAGCCGCAACTGCGCTTAGTGATCGACACAACGAAGCCGCAACTTCTCGCACAAGTAGCTGTGCCGCGAGCCGGCGAAGTGACACTTGACTGGAGTGCCGCCGACGTCAGTCTCAATCCAAATTCGCTGAAGATCGAGTATCAAGACGCGGCCAGCGATGGCCCATGGCAGACGGTGAAGATCGATCCGCAGTCGGTCAATTCGTCGGCCGGCCAACTCGCCGGACGAACGGTGTTTCGTCCGGAAGTTGCCAGCCGGTCGATTAACCTGCGGGCCGAAGTGGCCGATGCAGCGGGGAACATGGCGTATTTTGCGCAGCGCATCTCGCTGATGCCTCCGGCTCCGCTGGGGACTGCGGCAAATGCCGCTCCGCCGCCCGATCGGACGGCGACTCGCTGGCCTGAGCAGAATAGCTTCGTGAATCCCGGCAGCGACCAGACGCTGCTCGCCGATTCGGGCCGGCAACGCCCCACCGATCCGGCGACCGGTGAACTCACCGGCGATGCCTCGCTCGCCGGCCGCACCGCGACCCGAGACAGTTTGCCCGCCCCGATAAACGAGTTGGGAGTCGTCAACAATCCGTTCGCGCGGCAGGATCGGCTGGTGTCAGCGCGGCCCACCACAATGACGCCTACGCGGCCCGCTACGATGACTCCGGCAGCGCCCATCACGGCCGAGGCGCTTCCTCCGCCGCCCGACGTGGCGAGCGGCGAGCCGTTGATTGATCCGCTTCCGACGAGTGATCAGGTTGAGCGGCCCGATGTCGTCGAACTTCCTGAAGTCGAACGCCCGGCCGATCCGCCGCCGATGTCCTCTCCTTTGGCCGGATTGCCTGCCGGCGAACGGCCTGCTGCCGAAAGGCCCCCCTTCGAGCCCGCACCGCCTGAAGAGATACGTACTCAAGATTTGCCGGCCGAACCGCTCCCGGCCCCGCGCTACGAATCGTCGCCGCTGTCACGGCCCGACGTGGCTCCTGGGCCCGACTCCGAGCCTTTTCCCAGTCCAGCCGAAAGCGTTGCGCCTCCCGTTGGCTCTCGTCCCCGGCTAACGAGTTCGCGGCGGTTCAGCTTGGAATACGACATCGAATCCGTCGGTCCCGAGGGAGTGTCCGAAGTGGAACTCTGGGGAACGAGCGATGGGGGCCGGACTTGGATCAAATGGGGTTCGGATCCCGACAAGCAGAGCCCGTTCGATGTCGAAGTGAATGGCGAGGCGAATTACGGCTTTCGGATTGTGATCATCGGACGCAACGGCTTGGCGACCAGTGCTCCGCGGGCCGGCGATGCGGCTGACATCTGGGTCGGCATCGATTTGACGCGTCCCAAGGGGCGGCTCCTTTCAGCCCAGTACGGCCAGGGTCCCGCCGCGGGCAAACTCGACATCCGCTGGGAGGCGAGCGACGCCCATCTGACCGAGCGGCCGATCACCCTCTCGATCAGCGATCGCCCCGACGGCCCGTTCACACCGATCGCCGCCGGACTCCCCAATAGTGGACAGTACTACTGGGAGTTCGACCCGCGCAGCCCGCGGCTGATCTTCCTGCGACTGGAGATCCGCGATGAAGCAGGGAACGTCGCGATCGACCAACTGACCGAGCCAATCAAGGTGGAAGGGCTCGAACCGCGCGGTCGCATCCGCGGCTTTTCGCCGGGTGGAAACTGACTTGCTCGGCTCCGCAGTAAGTTGGGACTGCAAGATTGCTTAACGCGACTTTGCATCCCGCTCCGGTTACACTGAGCGCTTCTTCAGTGCTTCTCTCTCCGGAGTTCTGCGTATGATTCGCTCGCTGCTCGCAGTCGTGCTGGTTGTCCTTCCTGCGTTTGGCCTGTGGTCGCAGGAGGCGGCCCCCGAGTTCTCCGGGCCGCAGGTTGGCGAAAAGCTGGCTCCCTTCGCCATCAAAGGAATCCTCGGTGACGACGCGGGGAAGGAACTCGACCTGATTAAGTCGGCCGATGGCAAGCCCGTTTGCCTCATCTTCGTGCATGAAGTCACGCGGCCCACGGTCGGCCTCGCCCGGGCGATTGGCTTGTTTGCGGCGAGCAAGAAGTCGGACGGCCTGACAAGCGGGGTCGTGTTCCTCTCCGCCGATGCGACCGAAACCGAGAACTGGATGAAACGCGCTTCGGGCGCACTCCCCCGCGGTCTGCCGGTCTGCATTTCGCCCGACGGGCAGGAAGGCCCCGGCGCGTACGGCCTCAATCGCAAGGTGCAGATGACGGTCCTAGTCGGCAAGGAGAGTGCTGTCACCGCGAACTTTGCCCTCGTGCAACCGAGCCTGCAGGCCGACGGACCCAAAATCGCGCAGGCGATCGTCGACGTGCTGGGTGGCGGGAAGGGGCCGACCGCCGAAGAACTCCAAAAGCTGATCGGTCCTATGCGGCCCGCCGCCGGAGTCCGTCCGGCACCGGCAAAACGGGGCGAGTAGCGAACCGCGGCCAGAAATTCAGCAGCCCATGAGTACGCCTGATTGGAACTGGTACGCCACGCGCGAACTCTTGAGCATCCTTACGCGGGAGGGCTTGCGCTGCCCCCTGTGTGACGTGGTAACACAGGATATCGAGTTTTGCGATGGCGGCGATTTCTCCACATTTCTCTGCGGTCAATGCGGCGGCAATTTCGCGCCGGCCCAGTACTACGCTGCTCAGCGTCGGCCGCCCAAGACAGGCTTGTCCACCCTCTATCGGCCTGTCGGTTCACGCGAACTTGCCAAGATAGCGGCCACAGGTTACCGACAGTTTCCGCCGCGGCTGGAGTGGCAGCCGATTTTTTACCCTGTGCTCAACTTCGACTATGCCGCACACATTGCGCGTGAATGGAACTCCAAGGATCCAAATCATGATTTCGTGGGTTTTGTCACCAGGTTCCAGATAAACAATTCCTTTCTGTGCAATTACGAAATTCAGACCGTGGGCGATCAGCAATCCGTGGAGTACTGGATTCCGGCCGAGGAGTTGGCGTCGTTTAACGTCAATATCCAGGGACCAATCGAAGTGATTACCGAGTTCCGAAACGGTCAGTTGGTGTAGGAGCCTGCCTGCCGCGAGTGTTGTTCTCATGCCCAATTTGGCGCGCCGACGTCGTCTGTGGATTCTCCTCGCGGTGGGCGGGCTGCTGATCGCCGGCAGCGCCTTCTACATTCAGTATTTCCTGGCTCGGCCCATCGGTAGCGGACCCACCGGACCAGCGGTTGATTCGCAGCCGTTTCAGCACGTTTGGACCGATCGCCGCGTCAAGGTACTGGGCCTCGGCGATAGCATCACGGCCGGCCTGGGAGCCGATCGGATCGAGCATTCCTTCTTTAGCCGCCTCATCGCAAATCCTGACGACGAGTTTGCGGACATGCAGGGCAACTGCCTCTCGGCTGCCTTGCCGAATTTGGAGTACGAGAATCTGGCGGTGTCGGGTTCCGCCTCGCGCGAGCATGCGGTGACGATCGCAGAGCGCCTGCCCGAGCACGATCCGGAGGTGTTCGGCTTGGTGGTAATGACCACCGGCGGGAACGATCTGATTCACAGCTACGGCCGCCTGCCGCCGCGTGAATGTGCCATGTACGGCGCAACGCTCGCCGAGGCCCAGCCGTGGATTGCCGCCTTCGAACAGCGGCTGAGCACGATGCTCGACATGATTGAGAGCCGCTTTCCTGGCGGCTGCGAGATTTTCTTGGCCGACATTTACGATCCGACCGACGGCGTGGGGGATGCGCCGAGCGTCTACCTGCCGCACTGGCCCGATGGGCTGGCGATCCACGCCGAATACAACCGCGCGATCAACCGCTGTGCCGCCGAGCGGCCGAACGTGCACATTGTCCCGCTGCATGCTGCGTTCCTCGGCCACGGTTCGCACTGCCGGCAGTTCTGGCGTTCGACGTACGATGCCGAGGACCCCAATTACTGGTACTTCGACAACATCGAAGATCCCAACGACCGGGGTTACGACGCGATTCGGCGAGTGTTCTTGAACGAAATCGTCAAGCATTCAGCGCTGCGGCGGCCCGACCAGGAGCACGAGCACGACCAGGAGTAGTGAAAACCAGTAAGATGAGTAATTTGAGCAGGATTAGGACCGGAGTGGCCGGCTGTCATCGACCTCCGATCTCCAATCTCCGACCTCTTCCTCTTGCCGCATTTTTGCTTCCCCACCACAGGAGGGGCGAAACCTTGGGAAAAGCCCGGGGTTCACAAGGGATGGCGCTTGGGCGTGTCATGAGGTCGAGCTTTCTGCGGGCTGCTGTCGGCAGACTGGAATTGGAGTGACAGCAACGGTTTAGACGGGTAGAATGCATCGACGCGAAACGATTTGATAGCGGACTCACCACTCTCCGGCGGCCCTATAGTGAGGCCAGCAGGGGGAGTCGTCGGTCGGTCGTGGATCGTTTTGCTCCTACCTCGCCCCTGCACCCCACGCAGGACCATCCCCTGCGAGACTACCCTCTCGCCGGTTCATTCGCACAAAGGGCTTCGCATGACACGCCCCTTCCCGATTCAGCAAGCCGTCAGCCGTAAGCAAGCTGGGCGGCGGCTCACTTCGCTCGGCTCCCGCCGAACCGGTAATGCGATGCTGGTGACCGTCGTCATCCTCTGCGTCGTGGCCGTGGCGGCACTCGCCGGCTGGTGGATGTTTGGTAGCAACGCTTCCAAGGCCCCGCCCAGGGTGTTGGTCAAGGAAGTCAGCCGGGGGCCGTACGACTATCAGGTGATCGAACAGGGCGAAGTCGAGAGTGCGAGCAATATCGAACTGAAGTGTGAAGTCCGGGCCCGGGGCGCCGGCGGTTCGGGGGGAGTCACGATCATTGAAATCGTTCCGGAAGGAACGATGGTCGAGGCCGGCGATATTGTGGTCAAGCTCGACTCGAGTGCCCTGGAACAAGAGCGCGTGACCCAGCAGATCAAGGTGAACAGCCAAGAGTCGCTGCTCGTCCAAGCGCAAAACACGCTCGAAGCCGCCAAGATCGCACGGCTGGAATACCTCGAGGGGACGTTCAAGAACGAGGAAAAGCTGATTCTGAACGAGATTTTCACGGCCGAACGCGCATTGCGGACCTCCCAGCTGGCGTTCAATTCGGCCCAGCGGCTGGCGGCCAAGAACCTGGTCACGGGCCTGCAGCTCGAAGGGGAACAGATCGCCGTCGACAACGCCCGCAACTCGCTGGAAATGGCCCAGTCGAAGCTGGACGTGCTGCGAAAGTACACGAGCGCCAAGATGCTCAAAACTTTCGACAGCGACATCGCCACGGCC
>JALORD010000620.1 GCA_025459145.1 Pirellulaceae bacterium
CTTCACTCCCACGGTTCCGGAACCTCATAAGCCGTAATCACGCGAATCGTATCTTCGTCGATCTCCTCGTAGATCACGATGATATACGTTCCATCCGGTGCAAATCCCCAGACTGCGGGCCGACCTGTTGATTTGCTGGTGCCTTCGCTAAGTGGCGCACTCAAAACCCACTCCACATCGTCGATATCGAGTCCATGTTCGGCGATGTGCTGGACGTTTCCTTCGGGATCGTCATCGTCGTCCCAGAGGATGGAGGAATAGTTCATCGAATGACTCACGCGACGTCGCGGAGTGATGTTCAGACAAGTCTATGCCGATTGGGCAGCGTAGTCAAATGACTACTACCCAGCTCCAAACAGCCGCTTGATCGGCTCGCCTCCCGCCAGGCGATGCGGCCGGCCCGATTGGTCGTGGATTTCGGCGGCTGGGTCGAGGCCGAAGCGCCAGTAGATTGTGGCGGCAAGATCCCCGGGCGTGGCCGGGTCGACAGCCGGGTACGCGCCGATCCGGTCGCTCGCGCCGTAGACCGCGCCGCCGGTGACGCCGCCGCCCGCCAAAAGCACGCTGTAGCAATCGGGCCAGTGGTCGCGGCCTCCCTGGGCGTTGATCTTCGGCGTCCGGCCGAATTCGCCGAGGGCGACGACAAGCGTGGTGTCCAAGAGTCCCCGCTGGTCGAGGTCCTCGATCAGGGCCGCGAGCGCTTGGTCGGCCGGCGGCAGCAGAAATTCCTTGTGCTGGCCAAAGTTGTCGGCGTGCGAGTCCCAGTTCTGACCTTGCTGCCGGAAATCATAAACGTTGACGAACGGGACACCCGCCTCGACCAGCCGGCGGGCCAGGAGCAAATTCTGCCCGCGCAGCTCGCGCGCGAAGCCGTTGTGGCCGCCATTGCCCGTTGGCCCTGGCGCTAGCGGTAGTTTTGGCAGGCCGTACTGCTCGCGCGTGGCCAGCGGCTCGCGGGTGATGTCGACCGCCTCACGGATAGCTTGGGAACTGAGCAGCCGAAACGCCCGGTCGAGTTGCTCCCGCAACCGGCGGTCGGTCGTCGCCGCCGGATCGAGCGTTTCAAGTAATCCCCGCCGCTCAGCCATTCGCCCGATCCCCAAATCGTCCGCCGGCTGAAACATCTTCACCTGATAGGCGAGGTTCGCTGGGTCAGCCTCGATCCGCAGCGGGTCGAACTCGGCGCCGAGAAAGCCGCCGCCCTGAGCGGGCGTCGTCACGACGTTGTGAAACTCGTACGGCAGCGCGGCAAACGGCAGGACGCGGCCAGCGTGCCGCTGCATATAAGCGACCGCGCCGCCGAAGCTGGGATAGAACTGCGGCAGCGGCGAGAACAGTTCGCGGTCGGGGCCTTCCAGCGGCCGGCCGGTGAGGACGTGAATCGACGCCGAATCGTGCAGCCTTGCCTGGTGCGACATGCTGCGAATGATCGCGGCCTTGTGCATCCACCGCGAGAGTTTCGGGAGGTGCTCGCTAATGGCCAAGCCTGGGACGCTGGTCGAAATCGGCTTAAACTCGCCCCGCACATCGGCCGGAGCGTCGGGCTTGGGGTCGAACGTCTCCAGATGGCTCGGCCCGCCGTAGTAGAACACCAGGATGCAAGCCCGTATCGGCGGCGCGCCTGCCGAAGCGTCGCTGGCCGATTCACTCCCCGCCGCCCGCGCCTGCAGCAGGCTGCCGAGACTGAGTCCCAGCGCACCGCCGGCCGCCGAGGACAACCAGTGGCGTCGGGAGATCGCGGCAGAGAGAGGCATCGCATCGGACTCCGGCGGATGGACGATGCGGCTATCCTATCAAGTCCATTTGATGCGTGCATCGCAGCCTGCCGGGACGATAAATCGAGCCGATCATCGAATTGTTCGGGAACCCTTAAGCCACCCATGGAAGAAACCGCCTATCACGAGTGTGGCCACGCCCTGATGGCGGTGCGGATGGGGGCCGTCGTGCGGCTCTTGACGCTCGAGCCCGAGCGGGACGATCGGCCAGATCGATATGGCGAAGCACAGATTTACTGGCCGGCTCCGCCCCGAAGTGCCAAGGAACACGCGGGCAAACTCGTCCTGGTCGCGTTGGCCGGGCCGGTGGCCGAGATGATCTACCGCGGCGAGCCGCTGCATCCCGGGTTTGTCGCCGAATGGGCCGACGACTGGCGGCGGGCCTGGGAAGCGGCCGAGCCGCTGGCGGCTGGCGAGCGGGCCCGGCTCGCGCTGCTCGAAGAAACGGCTCGGCAGTTACACGCCCGCCTCCGCCGGGATCAGGAATGGTCGGCTCTCGCGGCGCTGGCCGACGCGCTCCTGGCTCACGAGACGCTGGAACAGGAAGCGATCGACGAGGTACTGGCGGCGTGGCCGGTGTGAATTTGCGATATCCCCTCACCCCGGCCCTCTCCCAGAGGGAGAGGGAGAGTATGGGATCATCCCTGGACGAAAGCCCGGCCAGGTGTCAGAACTGGGCGGATGTCGCTCTCCGAATCGGCTGCCGAATTGCCCGCCAGTCCGCCTGCTCCACCGCCTGACGCGATCAGCCGCGGCGCGGAACCCAGCCTGAACACGGCTCGGCTGTTGGTCGTGGCGGCGGCCCTGCTGTGGAGCACGGCCGGCCTCTTTGCGAAGGCGCCGATTTTTGCGGGTTGGCCAGGGCCAGTCATGGCGTTCTGGCGGGCGCTCTTTGCGTGTGTGATCTTGCTGCCGATGGTCCGCCGGCCGCAGTGGTCGTGGCGGCTGGTTCCCATGGCGGCCATGTTTGCCGCGATGAACTACACCTATCTCACGGCTTTGACGGCCGGGACAGCAGCCAACGCGATCTGGCTGCAGAACACGGCACCTGTGTGGGTGCTGCTCGTGGGAGTGCTCGTCTTTGGCGA
>JALORD010000621.1 GCA_025459145.1 Pirellulaceae bacterium
CACGATGTCGGACCGGTTCGCCCGGTTCATCAATGACGAAGTGCTGCCGGCAGTTCTGGCCAACGACAAAATCAAAGAGGCCTATCCGAACATCGCCTTCACCGACGACCCGTGGGGCAAAGCCGTCATGGGCTGCAGTTCCGGCGGCGCGGCAGCGCTCACGATGGGCTGGTTCCGGCCGGATCTCTTTCGCCGGCTGATCACCTATTCCGGCACGTTCGTCGATCAGCAGGACGATGATGCTCCGGAAGAAGCCGAGTTTCCGCTCGGCGCGTGGGAATACCACTCCAGCAAAAAGCTGATCGAGACCAGCGACAAGAAGCCGCTGCGAATCTTCACGCACGTCTCGGAGAACGACCTGCGGGCCCGCGATCCCGAAGAGACCTATCACAACTGGGTCATGGCCAACGATCGAACGGCCGCGGCCCTGAAGGCCAAGGGATACGACTACCGTTACGTCTTCAGCAAGGCGACGCGGCACTGCGACCGCACCGTGTTCGAACACACGCTGGCCGACACGCTCGTCTGGATGTGGCGCGGCTACGAGCCGAAGTAGCGTGCGTTCAACGGAACCCGTTCGGTTGCAGCGCTGCGAGCATTTGATAAACGCAGAGTCGCGAAGCGAACAGAGCCGCTGAGCATGGTTCTGTCCGCCCTGCGTCTCTGCGATTCTTTGCCTCTCTGCGTTAAATGTGAAGCCAGTTGATGTCGTAAATTACTGGCGACTCCGGCCCACAGGTTCCACGGAAACCTGTGGGGCCAGTTGTCCCTTCGCGCTTTTCGCCTTGACGTGCGTACGGTTGTACGTACAATCCCGCGTACACCTGTACGTGCATTCTGGCGTACACCTGTACTTGGAAAGCGAGCCATGAAGGAACGGCCGGCACTCTCGAAGGGGGAAATGGAAGTCGCCCGCGTCTTGTGGGACCTGGGGCAGGGGACTGTTCGCGAGGTGCACGAGGCCTTCCCCGCCGGTCGGCCGATCGATTTCGCCACGGTGCAGACCTACTTGCGCCGCCTGGAAAGCAAGGGATACATCGCCAGCCGGCTCCGCGGCCGGACGGCGGTCTACGCCCCGAAGGTTCAGCCCCGAAAAGTCATCGGCCAGACGATCGACGACCTGATCGATCGGCTGTTCGGCGGCGAGGCGATGCCGCTCATGCGGCATTTGATCGAGGACCGCGGCATTACGGGCGAGGAACTCGCGGAATTGCGGACACTTGTCGATCGACTGGAACAGGGCGGCAAATAGCAGCGGAGTGCGAAGCTCTTGGCAGGAGGCACGTCATGGATGCGAGGCTGACCAATTTGCCCCCAATCGCCGTGTTCCAGCTGGCTGGGACCCAGATCTGGCAAGTGACAGTACTGGCGGTGGTCGTGTGGGCCCTGGTTCGCACGATCGGAAGAAACCGCCCGCACCTGGCCAGTGTGTTGTGGCTGCTGGTCCTGATCAAGTGCGTTACGCCTCCGATCGTGAGCAGTCCCGCGGGTGTCTTTTGCTGGCTGCAGCCTGCTGATACTCGCCTTCGAGCGCCAGCGACCGCCCGGCCCGAATACTTCATCGGGCAGCTGGCACCTTTACCATCGAGAGAGGCAACGCACCCAGTCGCCGACGCCGACGGTGACGTTGTCGTGCGGCTGTCGCCTGACTCGACGGTTTTGTCGGCCGAGGCAAGCGACCTGCCGCCCGATTCCAGCGCGACCTGGTCGACAACCTGGATCTTGTCCCTGGCGGCGGCCTGGCTCGCTGGGTGTTTGCTGAGCACGGGAATCTTTCTGTGGCGCTGGCTGGCGATTTGGCGGGCTTTGCGGAGCGCAGGCGAACAGGAATTCTCCGCGCTGCAGACGGAGTTTGCCGTCCTCTGCCGCGAACTGGGCGTCCGCCAACGGGTGCGGCTCCTCGTGACGCCTCTGGCGGTCGGTCCCGCGGTAGTGGGCATCTGGCGGCCGCTAATTGTCCTTCCGCGTCTTTTGGTCGACGGGAAATCACCGGCCGCGTTGCGACCGGTGCTGGCTCACGAGCTGATCCACATTCGCCGCGGCGACCTGTGGTTTGCCCTTTTGCAGACGCTGGCCGTGCTGGTGTGGTGGTTTCATCCGCTGGTCCGGCTGGCAAGCCGGCTCCTCTCGCGCGAGGCCGAACGCTGCTGCGACGAGGCGGTGATCGCCCACTTGGGCTGCGATCCGGCGGCGTATGCCCGCAGCCTCGTCGATGTTCTGGCCCTCAAACAACAACTTCGGCCCGTGCCGGCCTTTCCCGGCGTTCGTCCGCTGGACGTCACGAGCCAACGACTGGAGAGAATCATGCAATTGCGACAAGGATGTCACAAACGAACGCCGTGGTGGTGCTGGCTCGCGATGCTGACTCTGGCGGTGGTCGTGCTGCCGGGCGGGGCGCTCTTGGTCGAGGCTCAGGAAAAGAACGGGGAGGCCGCGATCGTTCCCGCCGCTTACCAAGACGCAGCTCTGCCGCCGGCCGTTCAAGCGCCGGTGGGGCCGTGGGAGCCGAAGCCAGCCTCGCGTGCCGCGAAGGTCATGCACCCATCGACCCGCGTGTATTACGTCCGGGAGCTACTCTCGCGATTGGAAGCGGAGAAGAACATTTCGATTGCCCAAGCGAGGGAAGTGCTCGCGCAGCTCGTGCGATCGAGCGTATCGGACCGCTGGCAGTCGGAGGTCGCAAAAATCGGTGAAAGCGAGGCCGAGGCCGCCCGCTTGCCGACTCTCGCCTGGGCCGACGACAGCCTCGTCATTCGGCACCATCCTCGCGGACATGAGGAAATCGGCCGCGAACTCAAGGCGCTCGAACAGCGCGGGTTTGCAGAACTGGCCGTCGAAGTGCGGATCATTTCGGGGCCG
>JALORD010000622.1 GCA_025459145.1 Pirellulaceae bacterium
TGGTGGGAATATCGTAGCGGAAAGATAGCAGCTGCGGATGAATGTAGAGCGGGCAATGAGAGTGCCGCAGATGAACGCAGAACACGCTGATCGGCACCGCCAGTTGTGATTGATCTGCGTTCATCGGCGTTTATCTGTGCTCGTTTGCCACGCGCGCGGACAACGGAGGATGAACTGAGCGGCACGCCAGCGAATTGACATCCGCCGCTGGCTGCTCACAATGGGGGCTTACTTGCCGCTAATGGTCCGGCTGTTGTGGTGGCCGGGCGTCTGACCGTCCCTCTCCACAGGGCGGCCCTCCTGGGAGTCTCTCCGTGCTGCGTTACCTCTCTCGCGTTGTCTCTGCCGCTAGTGCACTGCTTCTGATTGTCTCGCCGGCCTGGGCCCAAGAGAAGGCGAGCCCGCCCGCCGGCAACCCGCTGAACGAGCCCATCGGCAATCCGGGCGTGATTCCGACCGGCGCCGATGGGAAGCCGCTGAATTTGAACTTCGAGACCGGCACGCTCGACGGCTGGACCGCCACGGGCAAAGCCTGGGAAGGACAGCCGATCCGCGGCGAAATCAGCGCCAATCGGCCCTTCGGCGAAGGGAAGAAGAGCGAGCACACGGGGCAGTTTTGGATCGGCGGCTACGAGAAGCTCCGCGATGAGCCGACCGGGACGCTTACGTCGCCGACATTTGAAGTGACGCAGCCGTACGCGAGCTTTCTCATCGGCGGCGGCAACCTGCGCGAAACGCGGGTCGAACTGGTCACGGCCGACGACAACAAGGTGTTCTTCACGGCCCGCGGCAAAAACGAAGAGAACCTGCGGCCGGTGACCGTCAATCTGACGCCGCAAATGGGGAAGAAGATTTTCATCCGCCTCGTCGACCAATCGGGCGGCGGCTGGGGACACGTGAACTTCGACGATTTCCGCCTGCACGCCCAGCGGCCGCGATTCAAGTCGACGGCTGGCGAACTCCCCGTGCCGGAAGTGGCCGCCCTCTATCCGCACGCCGGCCTTTCCGGCGACGAAGCGGCGAAGGCGATGGTCGTGCCGCCGGGATTCAGCGTGCAGTGTGCCGCCCAGGAGCCGGACGTCAAACAGCCGATTGCAATGGCGATCGACGACCGGGGGCGCATCTGGATCGCCGAGGCGTACAACTATCCGACCCGCGGCGGCGACGGCGAGGGGAAAGACCGGATCCTGATCTTCGAAGACACCGACCTCGACGGCAAGCTCGACAAGCGGACCGTGTTCATCGAGGGGCTGAATCTGGTGAGCGGCCTGGAGGTCGGCTTTGGCGGGGTCTGGGTCGGCGCGGCGCCGTACCTGCTTTTCATTCCCGATCGCGATTACGACGACAAGCCCGATGCTCCGCCGGCCGATTACAAGCTGCCCGACGGGCTGCAGTTCCCCAAGGATGTACCGTCCGGTGCGACGGTCCTCCTCGATGGCTTCGGCTGGCACGACACGCACGAAACGCTTAACAGCTTTATCTGGGGCCCCGACGGCTGGCTCTACGGCTGTCACGGCGTCTTCACGCACAGCAAGGTGGGCAAGCCCGGCACGCCCGACGACAAGCGCGAGCCGCTGAACGCCGGCATCTGGCGATATCACCCGGTACGCCACGAGTTTGAGGTCTTTGCCCACGGGACGAGTAACCCCTGGGGCGTCGACTACAACCAGTACGGCGATTTCTTCGCCACGGCCTGCGTCATTCCGCACCTCTACCACATCATTCCCGGCGGCCGGTATCAGCGGCAGGCCGGGCAGCACTTCAACCCCTACACCTACGACGACATCAAGACGATCGCCGAGCACCGGCACTACACGGGGAACCAGTGGAACGACGACAACCGCCGCCAGTCGGACACGCTCGGCGGCGGCCACGCCCATGCCGGGGCGATGATCTACCAGGGGGGCGCGTGGCCCGAGAAGTATCACGGGCAGCTCTTCATGAACAACATCCACGGCAACCGGCTGAACGTCGACGTGCTCACCCCGAAGGGCTCGGGCTACACGG
This sequence comes from Pirellulaceae bacterium, assembly GCA_025459145.1. Classification (GTDB taxonomy): domain Bacteria; phylum Planctomycetota; class Planctomycetia; order Pirellulales; family Pirellulaceae; genus CAYLLN01. Next base: position 2,008 of record JALORD010000622.1, read on the forward strand.
GGACGTTCTCGCCCGACTTCCTGCTCACCCGCGACCAGGCGTCGCAGATGCTCTACCTCACCTACGGCCCCGACGGGCAGGTGTGGGTGATCGACTGGTACGACATGCAAGCCTGCCACCGCCCCGACCCGAACGTCCACGACCGGAGCAACGGGCGGATTTACCGGATTGTGTATGGCGATGCGAAGCCGGTGAAGGTGGATTTGAGGAATAAAAGCGATGAGGAACTCGTCGCATTACTTGCACACGACAACGAATGGTATCGGCGGCATGCGCAGCGGCTGCTGCAGGAGCGTGCGGCATCAGGAGGCATAGCGGACACCGCCGTCAAAGCGCTGAAAGAGCACTTCTACTCCAACTACGTTGACGCCAAGTATCCGAATATCCTTCGACATGCTTGGACGCTTCACGTCATCGGCGAGCTTAGAGATGATCCCGCAGCGCGACTGTCGATGGGGTCCCATCCGCATGTCCGCGGCTGGGAAATCGCGTTGAAGGTCGATTCGACAAAACTCGACAAGCAATTGGCTTCGGCACTTGGAAAGGAGATCGCAGACTTTCAAGGGAAACATGACCCATCTGCAATAGTTCGCCTCCATGCCGCGTCTGCGCTTCAGCGAATCCCTGCTGAGTTCAGATGGGAAGCGATTGAATCACTCGCAAGTCATTCTAAGGACGCCGCCGATCACAACCTGCCGCTGATGTACTGGTACGCGATGGAGCCGCTGGCCGATGTTGATCCAGCGCGGGCTTTGGCGCTCGCCATGACCGCCGGCGAGAACATTCCGATTCTCAAGGAGTTCATGATCCGCCGGATCGGGGCCGGCGATCCCGAAAAATCGCTGGACGCCTCCCGGCTGACATTTCTGCGGGGCATCAACGAATCGCTCAAGGGGCGGCGGGAAGTGGACCCGCCGTCAGGCTGGAACCAAGTCAAGGAAGCCTTGGCCCGGTCTGCGAACCGCGAGGTGCAATTCGAAGCCACGCTGCTATCGCTCAGTTTCGCGGAGACCACCGCGATTAACGCCCTGACGCAGATTGTTCTCGATAATACGGCCCCCCTCGCCGAGCGTCAGAGGGCCTTAACCGCGATGAACCGCGCTCAGATCGTGGTCGATCCGACGCGGCTGCTCGCCCTGCTCACGGAGAAATCGGAACCGCAGTCTCCCGCGGCCGCGTTTCGTGCCGACATTCTCCGCAGCCTGGCCGCGATCGAAGACGCCCGCGCGACGGACGCAATTCTGGCCGTCTACGGCAGTCTGTCCGAACGCGAGAGGCGCGATGCCCTGACGACCCTCTGCAGCCGGGTGCACTATGCCAATTCCCTGCTCGACGCGGTCGCCGGGGGCAAAGTACCGGCGGGCCACCTTACGGCGGATTTGGTGACCAATCTGCGGAACCTGAACGACGAGGGGCTGACCAAGCGGATCGAAAGCGTCTGGGGCATCGTCCGCAGCTCGCCCGAAGACCTGGCCAAGCAAATCGTTGCCTATAAGCAGCTTGTGGACTCCACGGCTGGACAAGCCAGCAGTGGCACCCCTCACGCCGACCTCGCGCTCGGCCGGGCCGTGTTCGCGAAGACGTGCCAGGTCTGCCA
>JALORD010000623.1 GCA_025459145.1 Pirellulaceae bacterium
GGCCGGGTCGTCCAGCTCGACGTATAATGATGCGACGGTTGGGAATTCTCGACGATTAGAAATGCCGGAATGATGAGCACATTACTGGAGGTCGAAAAACAACTCGAAGCGCTGTCTCCGCGGGAAAGGGCGGAACTGGTCCAGCGGGTGGCGTGCCAATTAGCGGGAACGGTTCCGGGCATCGAAAGCACGCCAGGCGTGTGCGGTGGTGAAGCATGCATTGCCGGGACACGGATTCCCGTCTGGCTCTTGGAACGGGCTCGCCAACTGGGCAGCAGCGAGGCGGAACTGTTGCGCGCCTATTCAACTCTCCGCGCTCAAGATCTCGTGAATGCCTGGACCTACGTCAAGTTGCACGGAGACGAAATCGAACGGCAAATCCGCGAAAATGAGGAGGCGTAAAGTGGCCCGGCTTTACGCCAATGAAAACTTCCCGTTCCCCGTGGTTGAAGAGCTGCGCCGACGAGGCCACGATGCAATCACCGTCGCCGAGACGGGGAAGGCCAACCAAAAGTTGAGCGACGACCAAGTGCTGGAGTTTGCTACGTCGGACAAGCGGGCCGTACTGACGTTCAACCGCAAGCATTTCTTTCGGCTGCACCGCCATCGTCCCGCGCATTGCGGCATTGTGGCCTGTACCTACGATCCGGACTTTGTCGCTCTCGCGGATCGTATCCACGCTGCCTTGACGAATACGCCGGAACTGGCTGGCCGGCTCATCCGTATCAACCGTCCGCAAGGCTTCCTCGCCCGCGAGCCTCGCGACGAATGATGGGCGGCCTACAGGATCGGGAGTCGTTTTCGGGCAAGCCGTTTTCGATGCAGACGGTCGTGGCCCGAAAACGACTCCCGGCCCCTCGACGTACCAGCCGTCGAACCGGAACAACAACCTGGGCTTCCGCCTGGCCTTCAGCGCGCTGGCGAGCCGACGCATCCACTGAACAGGACAAAGTCCCGTCTCCAACGCACGTGGGCGAGTGTCTCAGCAACGTGCATCCGGCCTCGGAGATGCCGGACCACGTGATTGGGGCAAACCCGTGAAGCACGGGTGGAGCTGGTAGCCGGAGTTGGCGAACGTCCCGCCCACGTGCATGCGAGCCAATGCCTTCGAGCTGGGCTGCTTTCCTTCGGCTGATCCGTTGCCGTATAATTCGGATCGAGCGTTATCCGAAAACATGTTCTTTCCCTGACGTGGCCTGAGGCCTCGACCAAAGTAGGTTGGGTCTCCGGCCCGACTCGGTCGGGACAGAGTCCCAACCTACAAAGGTGCCCGCACCGCGGGCGCATCCTCTGACAGCTGTTTCTCGAAAGACACTTACCTGCTGGATCTGTGATTGAAGGAGCCGAGACAACCATGAGACTGATCAGTTACGCTACCGACGCGGGGTCGCGAGTGGCCGGGCGACGCGGGGACTATTTCGTCGATCTGAACCTTGCTGATCCCGGGTTGCCGCCGACGATGAAAGAGCTGCTGATGTTGGGAGCTTCGGGGCTTGATCGCGCCCGCGCGGCGATTCAGGCTGGTCAGCCGTTGGAGCCTCAGTCGTTGCGTTTGCTCGCCCCGGTACCGCATCCCGAGAAGGTGATCTGCGTCGGCTTGAACTACGCCGACCATGCCGCCGAATCGAAACTGCCCATCCCGACAGAACCGGTGATCTTCAACAAGTTCCCGACCGCTGTCATTGGCCACCAGGCACCGATCTTGCTGCCGAAGGTCAGCAACCAGGTTGACTACGAAGCCGAATTGGTGGTGGTGATAGGGAGCATGGGGCGGGAGATTCCCGAGCCGCAGGCCATGGATTACGTGGCGGGTTACACCTGTGGACATGACGTGTCCGCTCGCGATTGGCAGCTGAACAAGCCCGGCGGTCAATGGCTGCTGGGGAAGACGTTCGACACCTTTGCTCCCTTGGGGCCGTACCTGGTAACCAAGGACGAGATCGACGATCCGGGGTCGTTGGAGATTCGCCTGCGTCGTAACGGCCAAGTCCTGCAAGACTCCAACACCAACCAATTGATCTTCTCGATTCCGCACCTGATCCACTACATTTCCCAAGTCTGTACCTTGAAGCCCGGGGACGTCATTTTCACGGGCACTCCGCCGGGTGTCGGAATGGCTCGAAAGCCCCCGATTCTACTGCAACCGGGGGACTTGGTCGAGCAATTGATGGCACACCGGTATTTCGTGGGGGGAATCCTCGGTGAGCGAGACGCGGAGGGTGTCGCCCAACCCGTCGCAGAGCAGCGAGCCGATGCCGATGGCGCTCTTGATGCGGCCGTCCTCGCCTTCGCCAGCTTCGGTTACGCCCAGGTGGATCGGATAGTTCCAGTCGGGTCCCAAAGCATCGAGCGTGGCCACGAGCAACCGGTAGCAGGCAATCATGATCTTGGGGTTGCTCGCCTTCATGGAGAACACGAAGTTGTGGTAATCGTGCTGCCGGGCAATCCGGGCGAACTCGAGCGCGCTCTCCACCATGCCCTGTGGCGTGTCGCCGTAACGGTTCAGGATGCGGTCGCTCAGGGAACCGTGGTTGGTGCCGATGCGCAGCGCGCGGCCGAGCTCCTTGCAGAGCTTGACCAAGGGAGTGAATTGTTCGTCCAACCGCCGGAGTTCGGCCTGGTACTCGTCGTCCGTGTACTCTCGCACGGCGAACCGTTTCTTGTCGGCGTAGTTGCCCGGGTTGACGCGCACTTTTTCCACCCAGCGCGCCGCTTCCAGCGCGGCTTCGGGTTTGAAATGGATATCCGCCACGATCGGGACGTGGCAGTCGCGCCGGCGCAGTTCCGCAACGATGTGCTTCAGGTTGGCGGCGTCCTTGACCGTGGGGGCGGTGATGCGGACGAGTTGGC
>JALORD010000169.1 GCA_025459145.1 Pirellulaceae bacterium
CGTCCGTACTCGGGATGCTCCATCAGGACCGTCGCCGACGGATTCCCTTCCCTAGGTTCCAGCATGGGAATGCCGCCGTCCGCCTCGCTGATGTAGGTAATCACTCGCGATGGAAGAATTCTGCCGGCAGGCAATTCGCCTTCCGTGGGGGGGCCGGGGAATGTCTCCGGTGCCGCGGGAGGCAACGTTGTCCCGGTGGAATTCGCCTCTGTCGTCCCGAACGAAATCGTCACATTCGCGCCGCTGATGGGCTGGTTCAGGGCGTCGACCAGGCGGTGCGTCAGTTTGGGCAAGCTGCCCAGAATGCCTCGGGCCCGATTGGCGGTTTCAGGATCGGTGCTGCGTGTGGCCCTTTCGAGAGCCGCGCGGGCCTGGCCGGCCACTTCGGTGAGCCGCTTGGTGGCCGCTTCCCGATCTTGGAACTCTTCGGCGCCGAGTTGCCGAATGAGGGCCTCAATCTCGGCGTCGTCGAGTCGGCCTGGCTGGGTTTCTCGCGGAGCCGCGGCTTCACCGGTTGCCGGGCCTTCCTGTGCTCCGGAAAACTCGATCGCGAGCGAAATCGAGAGGACGATTGCCAGAATCCAGAGCGGCAATCGATGAGATCGAACTGGCATGGGCGATATCCCCCGGAGCGGACGGCGCAAACGCGAGCGTTCTATGGGCTCACATTCATGAGACCAATTCTCGCATGCCGCCGCCGCGGCCAACCACCGCAGTTTGCCAACTCGTTACAAACGAGTGCCGCCCGAGGCGCGTTAGACGACCGAATGGGCCGCGGCGCTCGTCGGTTCGTCGCGGGCCGCGAGGACACGCACTGCGGCCGCCAATCCTACGGACGACCCCAGCGTGCAGAGGATCACATCGGTCATGTCGGGAACATGCGGCAATAGCCAGACCTGGGCAACTTCGATCACCAGGGCCAATAGCGCCGCTCCGCCAATGCCGGCCGCAACCAGCCAACCGCGGCCAGCGAGCCAGCTATCACGGCTGCGCGACCGGGCCGTGTTTGTTAGCGTCTGCGGCCGCGAGTGAATCGCCAAGGCCAGGAGTCCGCCGAGCGGGGCAAAGAGGAGCGTCTTGCGAAGCATCTCCGAGACGGCGTTCAGTTCGGTCCCCGTATAGAAAGCAGCCAGCGGCGGTCGAGTAAAGAGGCCCGTAAACCGCTGGGAGATCTGCTCGCCGCGGGCCCAATCGTCAAACGGCAGACAGAACACCGCGGTCAGAATGATGGAGTAGACTGCCACCGCCGAGAGGAGAACGGCCGTGCTTCCCGACAGCCGCGACACCCGCGGACCAACCCTGGCCTTGCGCCGCACGAGCCACCGGGCTATTCCCCATCCCAGGCCGACGCCGAGCATTCCCGTAAGAAGATCGGTCGTCGAACTGTAGCGGCTCTGAACGAACACTTGCGCAAGCTCGATACCAATCATGATCAAGAGGCCTGTGGCGAGCGCCCGAACGAGCGGCCGCACGTCCGTGTACTGAGGCCAGCGCCACAGGGCGACTAGCATTCCGAGCGGCACCAAGAGGAGCGTATCGCCAATCAGCTCAATCGCACCGTTGGGGTTGGAGGCAATGTCGGCGAGCGGAATCAGATTGATCTGGCCCGACTTCCACTTGCCATAGATCTCGGCGGGACGCAGCGTCAGATCGAGCGGCATCAGCATGTAGGTGCCGACGATCACGAGGTAGGCTTCGAGCATACGCTCGACATGTTCGCGGGGGCGGGTGGCCGAGAGAAACCGCCCCAGCCATTGCAGGAGCGTCCTCCCGAAGAGAACCCAGCCGAATGCGCCGACGAGACCGCCGAAGCTTTCGGCGACGATGTCGTTCTGCGACGTCGTGCGGTCCACGACCCAAAGTTGGGCAAATTCGATCGCCAGGCTGAGCACGGCACAGCCGCAGACGATCAGCACCACGCCCAGTCCGCGGCGGCGATCGCTGGGACGATTCCCGAATAGCAGGCCCGTGGCGAAAAAACCGATCGGCACAAACAACAGGACGTTCGTCGCCCAATCAGTGCGGGAGGCGAAATTGAGCGGCGTTTGCAGCACCTCCCGAAAGCGCTCAGTGGCCGCATCCCAGGAGATTTCCTGAACATTGAGTGGTACAAGCGAGCCATACACCGCCAGAAAGATCGCCAACAGCAGTGGCACTGCGAGATACCGGCGGGGGGCGGAAGGAGCGTGTTCAATCGTATGGGAATCGCTGCGATTGCGAAAAAACCGCCGCCGCACTTCAAGCGACCAACGATCCATCAGCGTGACCAAGAGCCCTCCCGCCAGGACGAACAGCAGCGGAATCCAGGCGGGAAAGCTGCGCTCGTCGCGGCCGGCGGCAGCCGTCGCCGCAGCGGTTCCCGCGGTTCCCGCTTTGGACACCGCAACGTTACTAACCGTCGGAAGAGATGGCTTCGCGGACGACGCGTAGGTCGCACCGGTCGAGGCGACGGCCGCCGGATCGGTAACGAACTGAATCGGATTAGTGTAGAAGAGGAGATCTTCGCCATCGGGCACCACGCGGCGGCCCCTCGCCCGCAGCGTCACGCCGCCGGGAGGAACTGCAATCGGCACATGCATCGCCGTTCCCGAGAGCGGCAGTTGCTGGGCGGCGACCATCGCCCCCGATTCGGAGATCGTGATCAATTCGACCTGATCGAGCCGGTTCTCATCCCGCTTCCAATCACGGCTGGGAGTCTCCAGCCGCAAGGTGACCATGGCGACTGTTCCCGCCGGGGCATACACCGCCTCACCGGCAATCGCCGGCCGAGTCAGCCCGCCAGCCATGGCGGTCAACTCCACCTGCCGGACGATGTGGCCATGTGCCGCAAAGAATGAGCCAGCCCGCAAAGCAGCGAGCGCCCCGGCTGCGGATCGTTCGGGGGCATAGAGCCAGGTTTCCGAGAACTGCCCCGGCCAAAAGCAGTCGGCCTTTTCCGGATCTCCACTGTGCAAATCAGAGGTGGCCAGCGCTCCCCAGATCGGAACGTGCTCTGCCAGCAATTGATCCCACTCGCCGCCGACTTCGGCCACCGCCGGATCCCAACGGTCGACGGTCGGCCGACTCTTGGAATACGATCCAATCACCTTGGAATTCTGATGCCCGGGGCCTCCCTCGAAGCCGACCAGCACAGGTCCGCGACTTTGCAGCCGGGCGAGTTCGGCAACCAGATCGTGGCCTGTCTCCCGCTTCCGGTTGGGGTGGTTATAGATGACGACCGGCAGTTCGGCGGGTGTGGCAGCCTGTTTTTCGAGCCACCCGAGAGCATGGAGAGCCTGGTTGGGATCGGTATCTTGCTGTTGCCAGTCGTCGAATGAACGCTGAAATTCGCGGAGAAGTTGTTTTTCGTCGCTGGCCGGCGAGACGAGCAGCGTGGCATGCTCGCGCCCGCCCCAGGGAGGCACGTTCCATTCGAGCCCCGCGAGGATGATCATCTCGGGATTTTCGGCCCTCGCGAGAGCGAGGGCCGCGAAGTATTCGTCGCTGGTGGCCTTGAGCTCGGAATCGGCGTGGTCGGTAATCGCCAGAACATCGACCCCGTGGAGCCGCGCCCGAGTCACAACATCGGTCAGCGGCAGAGCGCCATCCGAGAAGTTCGTGTGGACATGAGTGTCGGCTTTGAGCCAGATACCTCGCTCGGCCCAGGGAATCTCGCGGACGAACCGCGCGGGTTCCAGTGGTCCCGATCGATCGCAACCGACGACGAACAGACCCACCGCCACAATGGCCCTCAGCAGGCCATTCAGGACAAAGGATGTCGCAGCTATCGGGCGGGAACGCACCAGAAGTGTCTCAGCAGCCGACATTCCACCTGAGTGGGTGGGAGGCAAATCGACCTGGAAGGGGGCGAGCGGAGACGCCAAGTATGACTTTGCGACGCAGGGGAATCAACTCACAATCCGAAACTTCATCCGGGCCCGCGCCGCCGCTTCGCCGTCCGCATCGTGACGATCGCCAATCACGAGACAATCGGCCGGAGCAATCTGCAGCCGCTGGGCCGCCAGCAGGTATCCCTCGGGAGACGGCTTGAGTGTCGTCGGGCCTCCGGGCTCGCCGCTGGCGACCACCAGATCGAACAGGTCCGCAATTCCCATTCCAGCGAGCTTGGCCTGTGCCGGGTAATCGCTCACCAAAGCGGTCTTGCCGCCCGATGCGCGAAACGCGGCAATCTCCTTCAAGAGCGATTGGCGGCGAAACATCCGTATCCACTTCGCGGGGCGCTCTTCCATCCAGTGGCGCAGCAGCGGGCGAATCGTCTCCACCGGCTGACCAACATCTTCGGCCGCGCGGCGAAGCTGTTCGTCGTAGGGGGATTGGGCACGCGTACTCAGTCGCGGCGCATCCGCAAAGGCGGGGGCCGGCGACGTTTCGAGCCGCAGTGCCTCCTGCGCCCGGCGAAAAGCCTGCACGAGGCGAATCCGATGCGGGCCAAATACCGCAAGTTCCAGCGCCATCGCAAGCCGGACCGGTTTCTGGCGGTAGAGCGTCCCGTCGAGATCGACGAGCCAGGCGCGGGGAATGGACGCTCGATCTTCCAAAGGATTTTTCATTTGTTACGCCTTGACGATCTTCTCGCGGCCGGCGGTCACGTGCCGCGTCGCGTTGCGCGTATCGACGACGAGCCGCGCGTGGGCAACGATCCAGGCGTAGTCGAGCGAGGTGTGATCGGTGGCGATGAGGACGCAGTCCTGCGTGGCGACCAGGTCGGCCGAAAGGGAGACGCTCTTCATCGCCAGGTTCGGATAGCGGCGCATTCGCGGCAGGACCGGAATATGCGGATCGTGGTAGCTCACTTCGGCCCCGCGGGCCAGGAGCAACTCCATGAGTTCAAAACCGGGAGATTCTCGGGGGTCGTCGATGTCGCGCTTGTAAGCCATGCCCAGAATCAGCACTTTGCTGCCGCGGACCGGCAGGCGGCGATCGTTGAGAGCTTCGGCCAGCCGGTCTACAACGTAGCGGGGCATCGACGTGTTGATTTCCCCGGCGAGCTCAATAAACCGCGTGCTGAGCCCCGCGCGCCGCGCGAGCCACGACAGATAGAACGGATCAATCGGGATGCAGTGCCCGCCCAGTCCCGGGCCAGGATAGAACGGCTGATAGCCGAACGGCTTGGTCGCGGCCGCAGCGATCACTTCCCAGACATCGATCCCCATCCGGTCGTACAGGACCTTGAGTTCGTTCACGAGTGCGATATTAACTGCTCGGTAGGTGTTTTCGAGGATCTTGCACGCTTCGGCCACTTCGCAGCTCGAGACGGGAACTACCTGCTTCACGACCGGCTCATAGAGCGCGGCGGCCAGATCGCGACTGGGCTCGTCGATCCCGCCGACGACCTTGGGGATGTTGCCGGCGGTGAAGTTCGGATTGCCCGGATCCTCGCGTTCAGGACTGTAGGCGAGAAAGTAATCGCGGCCGACAACGAGCCCGCCCGCGGCGAGAATCGGCAGCACGACGTCGCGGGTCGTCCCCGGGTACGTCGTGCTTTCGAGAATCACCAGTTGCCCGGGTCGAAGGGCCTTGGCAATCTGTTCGGCCGTCTGAACGACGTAACTAAGATCCGGATCGCGACTATCGGTGAGTGGTGTCGGCACGCAGATCAGGATCGCGTCGGGCTCGGCCAGCCGCCGCATGTCGGCCGTTGGCACGAACTTGCCGGAGGCGACGCTTTCGGCGATCCAGTCGGACGCCAGATGCTGGATGTATCCTTCGCCGCGGGCGAGCCGCTCGATCTTGACCGGATCGACGTCAAACCCGATCGTCCGAAAGCCGGCCGCGACGAACGAGCGGACGAGCGGCAAGCCGACATAGCCGAGACCGATGATCCCGACCGTGACCGTTCGCTGCTGGCAGGCCTCAAAAGTGAGCATGAAATGTTCGCCACGAACGCGGGAGCGTTGCGACCAGGAAACCGGCTACGCGGCGAGCGATTGCCGCATCCAAGCTACATATTCGACGACTCCCTCGGCGATGGGAATGCGGGGTTCGTAGCCCAAGAGCCGGCGCGCCTTGGCCAGGTCGGCGTGCGTGAAGGGCATGTCTTCGCCCCGCGGCGGACGATAGTCGATACTCGCCTTCGTTCCCGCAGCCGCTTCAATCAGCTCAATCAATTGGCGAATCGTGATCGGGCGGTCATTCCCGAGGTTGATGCATTGGCCGACGACGTTCTCCGCCGACAAGGCCGTGATGATTCCGCGGCAGATATCGCTGACGTGCGTGAAGTCGCGGAGGATGGTCCCGTCGCCAAACAGCGGCAGTGGCTCGCCCTGCAGGATCTTGCGCGCAAAAACGGCGAGCGCAAGTTCCGGCCGCAGCCGGGGGCCATAGACATTGAAGAACCGCAGCGAGACGAACGGCACACCGTGCAATTGCTGGTAGTTGAGACCGAGCAACTCGCCTGCCCGTTTGCTTGCCCCGTAGGGACTGGCGGGAATCCCGAGCGGCGCGTCTTCGACAAACGGGGCCGCCGCGCCGCGGCCATAAACCGTTGATGACGAGGCGAATAGGAATCGCTCAACCGGATGCTTTCGCGCGGCTTCGAGGACAGTCAGCGTCCCCTGCACATTGTTGTAAGTCGTTTCGAGCGGTTTTTGCAGGCTGATGGGGACGCCAGGCGATGCACCCAGGTGACAAATCGCCCGCACGCGATGTTGGGCGAGCAGATCGCTCACCAGCGCCAAATCGCAAAAGTCTCCCTCGACGATCGTGAGCTCCGCGCCGGCCGCTTGGGCCGCTTTTTCAAGCGCCGCGGCATTAGCCCGCTTGAGCCGCGGGTCATAGTAGTCATTGAAATTGTCAAGCGCCACGACCGGCCCCAGCCCAGCCGCAAAAAACGACTCAACCAGATGACTACCCACAAAACCGGCCCCGCCGGTAACCAAAATGCTCATCGTCCGCCGCTTGCGTGAGTGTTACGGAATCCCCCGGACGATCGCCGGTCCGAGGGCGTTGGCCAGCCAGAGAGGGAGCCGCTTCCAGATACGGATTGCCAGGCCGAACTTGCCGCTGTCCGGACGCATTGCCTTCGCGGTGCCCCGCCGGACGTAGTACTGCCAGACGGCGGGATGAGCCTCGGCGCCCCACTGGGCCTTGAACTTGTACGTATTGCTGTCCACGGTGCTGCGGCCGAAGTCGAACACCTGCTGCCCGCGCTCGATGGCTCGCGACAAGAGATGCCAATACATGGCCATGTTCACGCCGGTACTATTCAGCTGGCGGAGTGAGCTGGCACTCGGGACTTCCGTGACTTCGCGGCCGTGGACGAGGAGCGCCCCTGCGGCGACTTCTCCCTGGTGCCGCAGGACGCAGATCTCCGCGTCCCCGTCAAACTGCTGCACAATGGATGTGAAGAACCGGCGGGGAAACACGGGCGTGCCCAAGTCCCGCATGTTCCGGCTGAAGACGGAGTAAAAGTCTCCGACGAGGTCCGCTCCGCCCCAGCGGACCTCAAATTCGTGCTTGAGGGCCCCTTTGAGCTGGCTGCGAAGCTTCGACTTGAAGCTGCCCATCAGGGCGTCGGTCGAAACAGACAGTGCCAGCCGCATGTGGACCTTCGAAGTGTTCTGGTCGGCCAAAGCGGGCACGGTCTCTTCGCGTTCGCCGCGAATCTCGAGATAGCGCACGTTCAGTTCGTCGGCGAGGCCGACGGCGCGCTCGAGGAGCGCCGAACGGAACGGCGAATCGTTGGGGACAATGCTGGCCGAATTGACGTATGGCAAACTGACCAGGAATCGGCCGAACCAGGGAGTGCTGACCAGTGCGAGCGGCAGCAGCGCCACGAGTTGCTCGTCGCGGCGCGCTGCGACAACGATCGGTTCCTGGCAAAGTCCTGCGGACAGAGCGCCGAGCCAGCGGAAGTCGTGCGCCGGATGAGCCGCGGGAAACTGCCCGTTCCAGGCAGCGACGCGGTCGAGGGCTGCGCGGCCACGGAACAACTCCAAGGTGACCGGCGTGTCGACCGGCAAAACATCGCCCGCGAACGCCGCGGGGTCAGCGGGGGCGGCGGTTGATTCGGCTTCGGATGCCAGCGGGCTCATGCGCTCCTCCCGATGCCCAGAACGGCATCGTAGATAGCGACGATCTTTTCCATCCGCCGGGCAAAGGAGAACTTATCCTCGAACCGCTGACGACCTGCTGCACCCAAGACCACCGCGAGTTTTCGGTCGGTGATCACGCGTGAGAGGGCCGCGGTCAATTCGCCCCCGTTTTGCGGCGGAATCAAGAGTCCACTCACGCCGTCTTCGACGAGCGTCGGCAGGCCGGCGATCCGCGTGGCGACTACCGGCACTTCCATGGCCATCGCTTCCAGGACCACATTCGGCAATCCTTCGCGATAGCTCGACAGGGCATAGACATCCATGGCTTCGTAGAAGAGCTTCGGATCGGACACATGCCCCAGAAGCCGCACGTAGTCGCGGCAGCCGAGCTCGTCGATGAGCCGCTCGAGGTCAGCTCGAGCGCTGCCATCGCCGGCGATCCAGAGGTGAAGACTGTGTCCTTGCCGGCGGAGTTCGACGACCGAGCGGATCAGAAGGGCGAAATCCTTCTCGGGAGAGAGCCGCCCGACCGCGCCGATGAGCATTCCTCCGGCTGGTGCGCCAAGCTCCCGTTTGGCGGCCGCTACGGTTCTAGTGCGGCGATAGTCTTCGGTATCGATCGCGTTATGGACCAGATGTATCCGCGACTCGGGTATTCGCAGCTGGCGGCATTCCTCGACCAGATCCTCCGAAACGCAAACGCAGGCAGCGTATCGGCGAAGCGACCACTTATCGAGTTTGATGTAAAGCGGCATCCGGCCGGAGAGGTTTGTCCAGCCGTGGAGCGTCGTCACGAGTTTCATCCGGCGGCAAAAAGGCCAGACGAGGAGGCCGAGCAGGTTGCTCTTGTAATCGTGGCCGTGCCAGATTTCGACCTGTTCTTCGCGGCAAATTTGCACGAGGCGGCGGATCACGGCCAGGTCGAGCGGTCCCCTGTCGGGGATCGACAAGACCTCGGCGTCGAGCGGTGCGCCGCGGGATTTGAGCACCCCAATGCCCGGATCGCCGGGGGGATGAAGATAGGCGAGTTTCGACTGGTAGCCGAGCCGGTTCAGGAATCGGGGGGAATTGAGGATCGTCTTTTCCGGACCGCCGCCATGGCCGGTCACGACACGAACGTGCAGGACCATTGGCGGCCGAACTGTGCGCGACATCGGCTGCTCGGAGCGCACGCCGGCTTCGGCTTTCGCGGCAATCGGCATTTCGGCCAGAGGAACGCTCATCGCTTGAAGAGGGCGACCAGCCGAGCCAGTCCGTATGTGAAATAGAGCACCGCCAGCGGGAGGATCGCCGTCGGCCGCTTGACCTGAATGCTGGTCTTGAGCGCGAGAAGCACCGCGGGAAGGAGGACGAATCCCACTGCCGCTACGGGCCACAGCCACGAGCCGCCGAGTGCCACCGCCACACAAGCGGCGAAGACAAGCACCAGACCCACTCCATGATAGATCGGAAAGGCCAGGCTCGGCAGCTCATGCAACGGCATGCCATGCGCGAAAAAGGCCCGCAATCCGCTCGAGCCGCGCCACAGTTCCTTGCGGAAAAAGTGGGCCAGCGTCGGGGGCTCCCCGTGATGGATGTTCGCCACCCGCATATCCGCCACAATCCGGCCGCCGGACTCCTTGAGGCGAACGCACAGGTCGACATCTTCGGCGGCGACCAGCGATTCGTCGAATCCGCCGATCCGGTCGAACGTCGAATCCGCCGATCCGGTCGAAGACGCGTTTGCGGAGAAAGAGGTTGCCGGAGGCGAGCCACACGACTTCGCTGCGCGTTGTGTTGCGCAGGCGATGCAGGGCCCAGACACGCTGGACCCATGTCCCATTCGGAGGGGCAAGGTACGGCGCCCCAATCATCTGTAGCGTCGGATCGGCGACGAGTTCACGTGCCCCAAGCTCGATCCAATCGGGCGGCAACTCGTGGTCGGAATCGACGAGAGCAAGGATTTCTCC
>JALORD010000170.1 GCA_025459145.1 Pirellulaceae bacterium
AGCCCCCATGCTCGGGAACCCATCGAGCGTAAACCCCGTGCTCATCTGGTTCTCAGCCGGGCCGTGCGTGTTCGACTTGGCGGTCATCGAATGCACAAACGCCAGGTCATCCGCCAGTTCGGCCAGGTTCGGCAGCAAATCCGAAATCATCTTGCCGCTCTCGCCTCGCGGACGAAACTCCCACGGCGAGCGCGTCAGGTTGCCGTTCTCTCCCTGAAATGTGATGAACTTCTCGCCGCTCCCGGGTAGCGGCTGATCGTGCCGGGCGATCAGTTCCGGCTTGTAATCCCACGTATCGAGATGGCTGAGCGCCCCCGAACAAAAGATCACCAGCACTTGCTCCGCCCGCGCGGCAAAGTGCGGCGGCCGCGCGGCAAACGGCCGATCGTCCGACCACTTGGGCCGCAAGGGCTCGGCAGCCACCAGGTTCCGGTCCCGGCTGAGGAGCGACGTGAGTGCCAGCGCCCCGAGGCCCGTCGCTCCGCCGCCCAAGAACGACCGGCGATCGAGCAATTGCCGCCCGACAACACTCAATTCGCTCGCTGCCATTTCTTGGATCCCCGCTTGAGGTGAGCGCTCTACCCGCCGCCACGCCGCCGCTTCTCAGTTAACCACTCGCCGCAAGTCTTTGTCAACCAATCGCTTCCGCCAATGCCATTTGTTCACTGGGTGTTAAGCCATTAAACGAAACGTTCACCTGCCGCCCGCCCTTTGCACCTCGCCAACTCCGCTTTGCGGCGCATCGCGACGGGGTGCCACGACGGCTCGCCAACGCACTGAATTCCTTGACACTTTCGCGGTCCTCCGCGCTGCTCTCTGGCTAAGTCTTCGTCGCAAGTTGTTGCCAAACAGCCAAGTTCAAACATGCCACACGTTCAGTGGCGTTCTGCGATTAAACAAAACGTTCAGCTCGTCGCCGGAACTCACGTTTGGATTGGCCCAGTTGCCAGATGCCCGGAAGCCGGCATCTGCCAACTCCGCGCTCTTCCGTCTCGCGCGCGGACTCGACCGACAACACTTCTCGTCTCTCACCGCCCGCGACGCGCCGCCGATTATACCACACCCTCCCCTCCGCCACTTGTCGCACATAACGCTAAGTAGTAGCCACATATCGACTTACACAAAAGTCGATAATCTCAAACAACTTTCTCCCTCGAACCGCCCCCACCGCAGGGTGCCAATGACTGGCTTGGCGGAACCCGCGAAAGCAAAATGTCGGCTCTGTTCCCGTCAAGGACTCCCGACGCTGGCCCACCGGCGAGTATAACCGTGGGTGCGCGCGATCCGCGTCCCTCTCCTTCGCGCACCATTGGCCCGACGTTTCTCGTTTTCGCCGAGAGGTTAGAAATCACCTATGGACGCCCATCATCCCAAGCGGGCCCAGACCGATCACCCGGTGCTCCCCGCGATTGCCGAGCGGTTTAGTCCCTATCTCTACGATCCGCGGCCGGTGGAGCGGGAGAAACTGCTCTCGTGCCTCGAAGCGGCCCGTTGGGCTCCGTCGAGCTACAACGAACAGCCCTGGACGTTCATCCTCGCCGAGCGAACCGACGCTGCGGCTTTCGCGCGGGCCCTCGATTGTCTCGTCGAACCGAACCAGGCTTGGGCCAAGAATGCCGGAGTCCTGATCCTCACCGTCACCAGCCGACTCTTTAAGAAAAACGGCAAGCCGAACGCTGCCTGCGAACACGATATTGGTCTGGCGGCGGGAAACATGGCCCTGCAGGCGGCCAGTCTCGGTCTGCAGGCTCATCAGATGATCGGCATCGTGCCGGCCAAGGTCCGCGCGACGTACAGAATTCCCGACGGCCACGATCCGCTGACGGCGATCGCCATCGGCTACGCAGCCGAGGTACCAGCCGACTCAACCGACCCGCTCGGCCAGCGCGATCTGGTCCCCCGCGGCCGTAAACCGCTCACCGAAACGGTCGTCTCGTCGTGGGGCGTGTCGGCGTGGTGACAATCGTCATTTGTCATTTGTCACCCAGCCCTAGCCACTAGCCACCAGCACTAGCCACTTCCCCCTATGCGTTCCCCCGATCCCGGAATTCAACTCGCCCAGATGGCCACCGGCTACTGGGTTTCGCAGGCCATCTATGTCGCCGCAAAGCTGCAAATCGCTGATCTTTTGGCCGCGGAGCCGCTCACCGCGGCGGCACTCGCCCGCAAGATCGAAGGACCGATTCACGAACAGGCCCTCTATCGACTGCTTCGGGCATTGGCGAGCGTGGGGATCTTTGCCGAGGACGCCGCAGGGCGATTCGGTCTGACGCCGCTCGCCGCACCGCTGCAAACCAGCGTCGCGGGGAGCCGGCGGGCGATGGTCCTGATGATGGGCGAGGAGCATTACCGCGCCTGGGGCGAACTCTTGCACAGCGTCCAGACGGGCGAGACCGGCTTTGAGCGAGTCTATGGAGAGCCGATCTTCGACTACCTGAGCGAGCGGCCCGCCGCAGCGCGCCTGTTCGATGAGGCGATGGTCTCGATCCACGGACCGGAAACCGCCGCGATGCTCGAGGCTTACGACTTTTCGCAGTTCGGAGTGCTCGCCGATCTGGGCGGCGGCAACGGCAGCGTCCTGCGGGGAGTTCTCGCCAGGCACCCGAGCGTTCGCGGAATCCTGTTCGATCTCCCCGGTGTCGTCGCCAGCGCGGCCGGGCAAATGCAACACGCGGGATTAGCCGAGCGCTGCACGTGCCAGGGAGGATCGTTCTTCGAAACGGCGCCGAGCGGAGCCGACGCCTACTTCCTGCGGCACATCCTGCACGACTGGACCGACGAGCAGTGCCTCGCGATCCTGCGGAACATCCACCAGGCGAGCCCGCCACACGCCCGGCTCCTCATCGTCGAATCGGTCATCACACCCGGCAACGATCCGGGTTTTGCGAAGCTGCTCGACCTCACAATGCTCGTCATTCCCGGCGGCCGCGAGCGAACCGAAGCCGAATACCGCGACCTGCTGGCCCAAGGAGGCTTCCGTCTCGAACGAATCGTGCCGACAGCCACGGAAGTGAGCATTCTCGAAGCGAGCAAAGTGGCGAGGGGTGAGGGGTGAGGGGTGAGGGGCGGAAGAGTTTAAGGTTCAAAGTTCAAAGTTCAAGGTTGGATTTCAGGTTTCTGGATAGGAAAGGTTCTTCCCAACTGACAACTGACAAGTGACAAGTGACACTACCTTTCGTCATCGCCGACACCCCGCTCGCCTCCGCGGTGAATGAACTGCTGGCGGGCCGCGTGGAGATCCTTCCCTGGGATGCGATCGACGGGCCTCACCGCGAAAGGGTCGCGGGGCTCTACACGTATGGGCATCCGCTGGTCGATAAGTCGCTCCTGGATCGGTTGCCCGGTTTGCGCGTGATCAGCAACTATGGCGTTGGCGTGGACCACATTCGCGTCGGCCAGGCGGCGGCCCGCGGCATTCCGGTGGGCAACACGCCGGGAATTCTTGATGGCGCCACGGCGGACATGGGCTTCGCCCTGCTGCTGGCGGCCGCTCGGTGCCTCATCGTCGGCGACCGTTACGCCCGCAGCCCCGCATTCACCCGCTACGATCCGGGCTACATGCTCGGGCGCGAGGTCCACGGGCAAACGCTCGGCATTATCGGCCTCGGGCGAATCGGCCGACAAGTCGCCCAGCGGGCCCGCGGTTTCGACATGCCGGTGCTGTACCACAATCGCCGACGCAACGAAGAAGCCGAAGCGGCGCTCGGCGCGCGGTACGTACCGTTTGACGAACTGCTCGCCACGAGCGACTTTGTCATGCTCACCTGCCCGCTTACCGATGCGACGCGCGGAATCATCGGCCGCGAGGCGCTCGCCCGCATGAAACCGACGGCGATCCTCGTCAATATTTCCCGCGGACCGGTGGTCGACATGGCCGCCCTCACCGCGGCGCTCACCCAGCGGACGATCTATGCCGCGGCGCTCGACGTGACCGACCCGGAACCTTTGCCGCGTGATCACCCGCTGCTCGCGCTCGACAATCTGGTTATCGCGCCGCACCTGGGAAGCGCAACCCACGAGACGCGGCAGAAAATGGCCGAAATCTCGGTCGAAAACCTTCTCCGCGGCCTCGCCGGACAGCCGCTGTTGCACGAGGTTCTGCCGGGTTAAACCTCGACAGACCGCCACGGGCGAGCTTCGGACTCCTCACCGAAAAATCCGCAGCCGTGGCCGAGCCAGCTCCACCTCGCCCCGCGCGTACAGCCATTGGCAGGCGATTTCGCGATCGTCGTGGGCGACTCGCTGCTGGCCGACGAGTTGACCGCTACGGTCCCCTTTGCCCGCAATCAGCACGCTGTCCCCCGCCCGAGCCTCAGACAATGCAAAGCGAATTGCGGCCGCCCGATCGGGCAGGACGTGAGCCCGGTGCGGGCGATCGAATCCGTCGAGCAGTTCGTGGGCGATCGCCAGCGGCTCTTCGCGGCCCGGGTCATTACTCGTCAAAATCGGCAGATGGGCGCCCCGTTCGAGAACGCGCCCCACGAGAGGTCGAACTGCTTTGTCGCCACCAGCCGGCGCACCGGCCACGACGATCAGCCGGCCCTCGGTCACGCGGCGGACCGCTTGCATGCTGAGGGCCAGACTTTCAGGCATTGCCGCGGCGTCGACAAACACGCCAAATTCCTGCCCGCACTCGAGGCGTTCGAGCCGGCCGGGGACATGCTCGATCGCTTCGAGTCCGCGAACGATTTTGCCGAGATCCACGCCCGCCGCCAGTCCGACGGCTGTCGCTGCCAGGCAATTCGCGACGTGATAATCGCCAATCATCCGCGTTCGCACGACGGCCGTTTCCTCGCCGGCACACAGCAAAAACGTCTGCTCGCTCCGGTGCCGTTCGAGCACTTCGGCTGACAAGTCTGCTTCGGCATGTAAACCAAATGTCAGCGCCGGCGACTTGAGTTTCGGCAGCAGATTGCGCGAGCGGTGGTCGTCGGCCGACAGTACCGCGACGCCTCCCGGCTTGAGCAGCGAGAAGAGCCGCCGGTTGGTTCGCAGGTAGCCGCTCGGTGTATTGTGCCTCTGATACTGGTCGCGGCGAATGTTCGTCAGGATCGCCGCATCGAGTTCGATGCCGGCGGCCCGCCGCTCGGCGAGGGCCCGGCTCGACAGTTCCACGACCGCCGTATCGCACCCCGCCGTGTTCATGCGGGCCAGCCAATCGGCGAATTGATCGGTCGACGGCGTGGCCTCCTGGGGCGCGGTCTGCACGAGCGAATCGCTGTAGCCGACGCTCGACATGACGCCGACATTCTGCCCGGCCTGCTCGAAGATCGCCGCGAGCAGCATCGCGGTGACCGTCTTGCCCGCCGTCCCGCCGACGCCGATCGTCCGCATCCGTCGGCAGGGATTCCCGGCCAGCGCCTGTACGAGTTGGCCATGAGCCTGCCGCGTATCGCGCACCAGAATCTGAGGCGCCTCGACGGGCAGCAGCCGTTCGCCGAGGACGCCGATCGCGCCGCGAGCCAGGGCCTGAGAGGCTTGCTCGTGGCCGTCGCCGTCGGCGGTCGTCTCCGCAATAAACAGATCGCCCGGAGCGCAATCGCGCCAATCGGCCGAACACTTGCTAATCCGCAGATCGCCGGGCCGGGTGAACTGAGCCCGGGGAAACACGTCGCGGAGAGAAACCGCGCACCGAGAGGTGGATCGAGCCATCGCCGCCGGCCTCCTTGCCTTTGGTATGACAGATGAAGTGGGTCGCCGCCCTCCTGGCAGCGTGATTGAATTCTCAGCAAACCAGCCGGGCGGTCAAGGGGAACTTGCCCGCGGCGCGCTTTGGCCCGCTCGCCACGGGCGAGATTGTCCGATCCTTGCTAGCAGCCGCAACTCTGTACGCGGCCTGCCTTAACGGCGTGCGCGCCGGCCAATTGCCGTGCTGGTCGCGGCAGGGCAGAATGTTCCGTTTGCACGCCGCTCGCGGCTGTCGCCATCGTCCGCGGTCGCTTCCTCCTCCAGCCACATTCGCGCATGCCCCGCTTCAACGTCCTCCTGACCGACTATGCCTGGCCCGACGTGGAGATCGAGCGGGAGATTCTCGCCGAGATCGATGCGAAGCTCGTTGTGGCGCCCAAGGACAAGCAAGACGCCGCGTCGCTGGCCGCTCTGGCCCGTGAGCACGATGTCGCGGCGATCATGACCAACTGGGCCAAGGTTCCGGAGCCGGTGATTGCCGCCGCGCCCCAGTGCCGCATTGTCTCGCGCCTCGGGATCGGCCTCGACAATATCGACGTCGCCTATTGCACCAAGCACGGTATCCCGGTCACGAACATTCCCGATTACTGCCTGATCGAAGTGGCCGAGCACGCTTTGGCGCTGCTTCTGTCGATGTCGCGCAAGGTCGCCTTTTACCATCACGAGACACAGTCGGGGCGCTATCAATTGCAGGCCGGGCCCAAGCTCCGCCGCATCGAGGGACAGACGCTCGGGATCGTGGGCCTGGGCAATATCGGCCGCAAGCTGGCCGAGAAAGCCCGGGGCCTGGGGCTCCAGATCGTCGCTACCAGCCGCAAACGGGAACCAATGCTGGGTGTCGAATACGTCGAACTCGACGAATTGCTTGCCCGCAGCGACTACGTCTCGCTCCACACGCCGCTGGTCCCCGAAACGCGGCACATGCTGGGTGCGGCGCAATTTGCCAAGATGAAACCCTCCGCGTACCTGATCAACACGGCCCGCGGCGGACTCATCGATCATGCGGCTCTCGCCGCAGCTCTCGACAAAGGCCAACTGGCGGGCGCGGCGCTCGACGTGCAGGACCCCGAACCGCCCGACCTCTCGCAGCCGCCGTATAACGACCCGCGGGTGATTGTCACGCCGCACGCGGCATTTGTGAGCGAAGAATCGCTGGCCAACCTGCGCTCCCGCGTCGCCCGCCAGGTCGCCGCCCGGCTGACTGGCGGAACGCCGGAGAGCATCGTCAACGGTGTTGCCTAGTGCTTGTCACGTGTTGGGATCGTAGGGCGATGCCGTGCATCGTCCTGGGTTCGTGTTTCGACGGGACAAATCGTCGAAGCACGACTTCGACCTACCTCACTTCTCAGCGTTGACCCAGCTTTAATCCCGCTCCTCCGCGTCCCCGCGTGAACTCCTCCGACATGCCGACGAAACAGCGCACGCGGAGCCGCGGTGAGCGCGGAGTGGTGAGGACACAACTGTCGGAAATCTCTATTTCCGCAGCACCAGCACCGGGCAGTGGGCCAGCCGAACAACTCGCTCGGCCACGGAGCCAATCAACAGCCGCGTGAGTCCCGTCCGGCCGTGAGACGGAATGACGATCAGGTCGGCCTTCTTCTCGGCGGCGAAATCGGCGATCCCATGCGCCGGTTCGCCGAGGACGACGGAGAGTTGAGTTCCTGCGTACTTGGGGCCCGCCAACCGCTGCTGGAGCACGGACTTCATCTGCTCGATGCGGGCCTGCGGGTCGATCACGCCCCACACTTCACCCGCCTCAAGCGGCGTCACATCGACCACGACATGCACAATGTGCAGTTGCTCCGGGCGCTCGACGAGCTCCAGGCCGACTTCAATCGCTTCGATCGACTGGTTCGAGAAGTCGACCGGAACGACCACGCACTGTTTGGGACACCACGCCATGATCCGCCCTTTGTGCTGAGACTCGAGTCTGATTCTGTCCGCGGCCCACTTGGGGCGCCGCATCGGGGGCCGCGTCCCCCAGCCGAGATTCAATCCGCCTATCATCGGTCCTCAAGAGGGTCATTGTCCACTCCTCGGGACACCCAATCGCGATGACGAGTGGGACAAGTGACCCGCTGTGGCGTGGCCCAATTACGACGCAATTGGTCGTGGTGGACGGGCGCCCTGCAAGGCGTGCCACTTGTCAGCGCCCCAGGACGGGGACAAGATCAACAGTGGGATCCTGTTTGTCCCTCCTTCACCGCGGCCTTCTTTCTCATCCATGGACCAGCAGCGCGAGCGAATCCAGGCGGACCTGCGCGGTTTGCTGGCCGGAGAGGTCTACTGCGACGACGCCCACGCCGAGATGTACGCCAGCGACGCCAGCATCTACCAGGTGCGGCCGCTCGGCGTCGCCCGCCCGCGCGGATTGGCCGATGTGCAGGCCGTAGCGCGATACGCCACCGAGAATCTGATGCCCGTCCATGCCCGCGGAGCCGGCACGGGGCTCGCCGGCGAATCGCTCGGGCCGGGGCTGGTTGTCGACTTTTCCCGTTCGATGCGGCGAATCGTCGCCGTCGACTCCGACACGGTGACCGTTCAGCCGGGTGTCGTCCTGGGCCAGCTCAACCGGTACCTGTCCGCCTTCGGCCGACAGTTCGGCCCGGATCCAGCGACCGGCGGCGTCACGACGATGGGGAGCGTCCTGGCTCTCGACAACTCGGGGAGCAACTGGCTCCGCTACGGCTCAGCTCGCCGGCACGTCCTCAGCCTGCAGGTCGTCCTGGCCGATGGCGAAACGTTTGAAGCCTCGCGCCACCGGATCACCGACGATCCCCAGGTCGATCCGCACCCGCGGCGGCGGGAGGTCGTGCGCCGGGTAGCCGAGCTCATCGAGCGCGAAGCGGCCGTCATTCGCGAACATTGGCCGCGGGCCTGGGTCAATCGGTGCGGCTACCATTTGACCGATGTGCTGAACGAGGGAGAGCTGGACCTGGCCCGGTTACTCGTCGGGAGCGAGGGGACGCTCGGCCTGATCACCCAGGCCACGCTGCGGACCGTGCCGATTCCCAAACATCGGGGTGTCGTCCTCGTATTCTTCGATCGGCTCGAATCGGCGGCGGTGGCGGCCGGCGAAGCGCGGGAGCTGGGCCTCCTGGCGTGCGACCTGATCGATCGGCGGATTCTGTCGCTGGCCCGCGAAACCGATCCGCGCTATGCCCAGGCGATCCCCCGCGAAGCCGAGGCGATGCTGATCGTCGAACAGCAGGGAGACGACGAGCGTGAAGTGCTCGACAGCTTGCAGCAGGTGGTCATCCGCTGGCAGCGCCGCCGCCGGCTGGCGTTTGCCTTTCATCAGGCGCTCGCGCCCGAAGAGTACGACGCCTTTCGCCGCCTGGCCCGCCGTGTTTCCCCCACGCTCTATCGCGTGCAGGGGACCGATCGGCCCACGCCGTTTGTCGAGGACATCGCCGTTCCTCCCGACGCGCTCCCCGATTTTCTGGTGAAGCTGCAGAACGTCCTGAAAACGCACGAGGTTACGGCGTCCTTCTTTGCCCACGCGGGACACGGACAACTGCACGTGCGGCCGTTTCTCAATCTGGCCAATCCGGCCGAAGTCCGGAAGATGCAGGGCTTGGCCGACGACCTCTATCAGGAGGTATTCGCCGTCGGCGGCACGATCAGCGGCGAGCACGGCAGCGGCCTGTCGCGCACCTGGTACGTCCGCAAGCAATTCGGCCCGCTGTACGACGTCTTCCGCGAAGTGAAACGGATTTTCGATCCACAGAACCTGCTCAATCCGGGCAAGGTCGTGGCCGACGTGCCGCAGCCGATCACCAAGAATGTCCGCAGCTTTCGCCCACCCGAGCCGCTGATGCCTGATCGCTTGGGGGCCGAACGCTTGGGAGACCGCGCCGCCGACGCGACCGATGCCGATGCCGATCGGGAGGAGCAGCCGCCCGCCTATCGCCCGCTCGAACTGCAGCTCGTGTGGCAGAATCAGCTTCCCCAGGTCGCCAGCTCGTGCAACGGCTGCGGCCGCTGCCGGACGCAGTCGCCCGA
>JALORD010000624.1 GCA_025459145.1 Pirellulaceae bacterium
TCGATCGTCTGGGACATCGAAGCCTGCAAAAAGTTTCTCCGCGAGAGGAACAATGAAGGGGAACTGAATATCGAAATGCTCACGGTTGTGGCGGCCGATTTCGCCTGCATTCCAGCGGCGGCCTGGGCGGCGTACGACTGGAATGCCCCGACGCTTCCATCCTATAAGCAGGGGCAAGACGTGAAGGCGCTCGTCTTCCTTTCCCCGTGGCAGTCGTTCAAAGGACTGTCGCTGCAGAAGGCGCTGGGGCATCAGGTTATCAAGCAGCACATGAACTTGATGGTCATCGTCGGCAAGGATGACGGCCGTAGCTATCCCGACGCCAAGAAACTCAACACGACGATGGAAAACTTCCGCCCCAAGATGAAAGAGAAGAGCCTGAAGAACGAAGATCGGACGCTATTCTTCATCGAACTGCCCACGAACCTGGCGGGCACGAAGCTCCTGCACAACGAACTGAACGTCCGCTTCGGAATCGAGAACTTCGTCAAGATGCGGCTGATCGACCACCAAGACGGCCTGGCCTGGACGGAGCGAAAGAATCCGCTGGGCAACTGAGCCGCTGGGCAGCTGGGATGTTGAATCGCGGCGCAGCTGAATCGCCAAACACCTGAGCCGAGGGACGCTGCGCCTGCTACTCGGCAGGCGGGATGCGAATGATTCGCCCCAGCGGCAACAGATCGGGCGCCGTCAGAATATCGCCGTTCAAGGCATAGATTTCGGGAGCTCGCTCGGCCTGCCCGAGATACCGCTGGGCGAGGCTTTCCAGCGAATCGCCATCGGTAATCCGGTGGCGGCGGAGCGATTTGGGCGCCGGCAACTTAAGCCGAACCGGATGCCAGTTCCTGCCCTGGGCCGCACCTTCGGCAGGGCCCGCTGGGTGGCGGCCTTCGGCGCTCGATGTCGCCAGAAGGCCAAAGCCATCGGGAAGGTACGGGGTGGCCGCCAGAGCATCAAGTTCGGAGCGTTTCGGCGAACTGTTCCGATCGACCGCGTCTGCTTGTTCGACGGCCAGACCGGCGTACGACTCCTCCTCGATAGCAGCCAGATCGATCGCGGGAGAATCGCTGCTCGGAGGAAGCGCCTCGAGGGCTACCTCGGGCCGGCGCAACGGAACATCAATCAGGCTAACGGCCGCAGGCGCGGGGACCTGAGGTCCCTGGCGGAAGGGCCAGGCAGCGACGAGGCCCGCCAGCAGCACGCCGACGAGCACGATGAAGCCTTTCGCACGCACGGTGCGCAGTCTCCGCTCGCTGCGAGCGTCGTCCTGCTCTCGTAGCGCATGCCAAACGGAACCACTCGCGCCGGACGCTTCCTGGCCGCCCGACCCTGGCGAGCCCACTTTCCGCTAGGGAGGGAGAGTGACCCGCATCCTCAAGTATCGGAATGCGGATCAGCGGAATTGAAAAATCGACAATCCCCCGGCAAGGACGCCGCCAACCACTACAACCGGAACTTGCCGCTGCAAACGACGGCGCGCCCGCACCGCAAGTGCGGGCACATACCGTCCGATTGGCCCGCTATATCAGGCTGAGGTCTTGGCCATTTCCCGGCTGGTGCTGCTGGAGGCGGGAACCGCGGCCGGTTTGCCGATCAGCCAGAGCAGGATCGGCGCGGCGATGAACACCGTGCTGTACGTTCCCGAGATCACGCCGATCACCAGCGCAAAAGCAAACGCGTGAATGCCCGAGCCGCCGAAGAAGTACAAGACGAGGCACACCAGCAGCGTCAGGCCGCCCGTGATGATCGTCCGGCTGAGCGTCTGGTTGAGCGCGTCGTTGATCATTTGCCGCGTCAGGTCGGGGCTCTTGCCGCGAATCTCGCGGATGCGGTCGAAGATCACGATCGTGTCGTTCACCGAGTAACCGATGAGCGTCAGGAACGCCGCCACAACGGGCAGGCTGATCTTGAACTCCTCGATCTGCAGCCAGCCGAAGCTGCTGACCATCCAATAGCTGATCCCGATGCCGCCGAGCATGACCAGCGAGTCGTGCGCCAGGGCGATGATCGCCGCGACTCCCCAACTCGCCTGGTGAAAGCGGAACCAGACGTAGGCCAGGATTCCCAGCAGGCTGATCGTGATCGCAGTGATCGCCTTCCAGCGAGTGTCGACCGAGACCTGTCCGCCGATCTTGCTCGAGGTTTGCCAGACCACTTCGTGCTCAAGTTCTGATTTGAACTGATCGACAGCCTGCCGAGTCTGCTCCGGAGAGAGTGCAAACTTCACGGTCCACTTTTCGAACGCCGAGTTGTCCCGACCATCCCAATCGGGATTGTTGATTTCGAGAATGTCGGGATCCCGGCCCAAGGTTCGGCTCGCACTCTTCACGATCCGCTCGCGAAGGGCTTCAGCCGTAATTGCGGAATTCGGAAAGTCCAGCGTGACGGTTGTTACCTGACGCGGCGCGCCCACGGATGGGCCGATGCCAGGCCGACCGTCTAACGCTGAGGGCCCGGCAGGCTCCGTCGCCGCGGGCTGCGTTGTGGCGGGCTGCGTTGCCGCGGGCGCTGTTGCGGCAGGTTCCTGTGGGGTATCTGTCGCTGCTGGTTCCGTGGTCGGAGGAGTTGCGGGACTCGACTCGGTGGCAGGAGCACTACTGGCGGGAGCGTCGCTCGTGTCGGGCGCTGCGGCGTCGGCAGCGGTAGCGGGCTCTGCGGTTTTCGTAGCGGGCTCGGCCGGTGGTGCATCCTCCGCCGAAACTGCGGGTTCGTCCTGACAGCCAGAACCTTCCCCCTGCGGTTCTGTGCCGGGCGATTCGGGCGCAGACGATTCCTCAACCTTGGGTTCTGCTGCGTTTGGCTCCGCTGCTTTGGGCTCCGCTGCCTT
>JALORD010000171.1 GCA_025459145.1 Pirellulaceae bacterium
GCGGCAGGCGACCAGATCCTTCGCATCGGCGAGACGGAGATCCTCGACGGCGCACACTTAAGCACGGTGATCGGCCGGTATTACGCGGGGGACAAGATCGCCGTCGTCGTGAAACGCGGGGAAGAGGAGAAATCGCTGGAAGCGGAACTCGCCGTGCCTCCGCCGCCCCCGAAGCCCATGCCCATGCCGATGGCGATTCCGATGCCGGGGGAGAAGCCGGGCGAAAAGCCGGCGGAGCCTTCGCCGGAAAAGGCGCCGCCCGAGATGCCGCCTGCGGATTGAGTAACTTTCATTAATTGTTCAGTTGGGGGCCCCGGAGGCGAAACGACCATCTGGTCGTAAGTCGAATATTTATAAGTGTTTGCGGTCGAGATTGCTGTCCGCAGGGAGGCGCAACTTAGCGCTCTCGCCAGCGCCAGAGGCCAAAAATCGCTAAGTGACGGGGTTCATAAATCGCGAGACTTGTTGCCGGGAACAAATTGCCCTTTGAGGTGGGTTCGGCTGTTAGCGGCCTGCCACCGCCCAATAGGTGGCGAAGAGGTGGAAAGGCGTGACGTTGCCGGGCGGACTGCGGTTCCTCAGAATGGATTCTGTACGCCTCGGGCCGGTGGTCGTTTGTCCGCTCGCGAGCGAGCGGACCACAGGCGGCTGGTCACGGGCGAAAGCATATCTAATTACTTTGTTTTAGGTGTCGCATCGCGTGGAAATCACTCGCAACCCAACTCGGCCGGTTCGGATTGGCAGCGTCACGATTGGGGCCGGCCACCCGATCGCCGTGCAGAGTATGACGGCAACGCATACCCAGGACATCGATGCCACCGTGGCGCTCGTCAATCTGTTGGCTGCTGCGGGGGCCGACGTGGTCCGGATTGCCGTCGACAACAAGAGGGACGCCGAGGCGCTGGCCGAGATTCGCCGCCAGACCGCGGCCAACCTGTCGGTCGATCTGCAGGAGAACTATCGCCTGGTCGAGCTGGTCGCGCCGCACGTCGACAAGGTCCGCTACAACCCTGGGCACCTGTATCACCACGAGCGGGAAAAGCCGTGGCAGGAAAAGGTTCGGCTGATTGCGGATGTGGCCGCGGCGAACGACTGCGCCCTGCGGGTGGGCGTGAACTGTGGGAGCGTCGATCCGGCCAAGAAGGAGCAGTACGACGACGAGGATTCGATCACGCCGATGCTCGAAAGCGCCTGGGAGCACTGCGAGTTTCTCGATTCGCTCGGCTTCACGCGGTACTGCGTGTCGCTCAAGGACAGCGACCCGAAGAAGGTGATCCAAGTGAATCAGCAATTCGCTGAGCGGCGGCCCGATGTGCCCCTGCACCTGGGCGTGACGGAAGCAGGACTGCCGCCCGACGGGATCATCAAGACGCGGATCGCGTTCGAGCAACTCATCAGCCGGGGGATTGGCGACACGATTCGGGTCTCGCTGACGGTGCCGAACGACAAAAAGCCGCTGGAGATCGAGGCGGGGCGGCAGATACTGGCCGATATTGCCGCGGGGCGGGTGCGGAGCGTGGTGAATTATGGCCTGCCCACCCTCAACATCATCGCCTGCCCGAGCTGTTCGCGGGTCGAGAACCATGCGTTCATCGAGCTGGCGCAGCAGGTGAAGGAGATGACGAGCTATGCCCGGGAGCACGCGATTACGATCGCCGTGATGGGGTGCCGGGTGAACGGCCCGGGCGAGACGGATGACGCGGATTTGGGGCTCTGGTGTGGGCCGAATTTCGTCAACCTGAAGCGGGGGAGCGCCGAGCTGGGAGCGTTTCCTTATGACGAAATCTTGCCCAAGCTGCGGTCGGAGCTCGACGCGCTCATTGCGCAGCGCGCGGCGAGTGTGGCGTAAGTGGACAAAAGTGCGGATGAGTCGCGCGACTCTGAGTTTGAACTGGATCGGCAGCGCTTTGGTGTGACGTAAACGACGTAAATGTAAGGATTTACGGCGACACGGGTTCGTTTGTATAGGTTGACAGTTGCTCCCTACCGAATGCTGGAATAACATACACTTCGTAGAAACTGTTCATTCCATGTTCGGAGGGGACGCGCATGGGACACCTGACCGATTCCTTGACGACCCGGCAGATGGCGGTGTTCGAGTTTATCAAGGAGAAAATCCTCGCGCGGGGGTATGGACCGACCGTGCGGGAGATCGGCGAGCACTTCAAGATCAGCTCGCCCAACGGGGTCATGTGCCACTTGCGGGCGCTCGAGAAGAAGGGGCTGCTGCGGCGGGTGCGGAAGCAGGAGCGGGCGGTGGCCCGGGCGATCGAACTGGCGCCGGAAATCCTGGCGGAGAACAAGGGTTTGCCGTTGGTCGGAACGGTGTCGGCGGGAATGACCACGCTCGCGTGGGAGCAGTGCGACCGGATCGACTTCGCCGAGCGGCTGAACCAGAAGAATTATTTCACGCTGAAGGTGGCGGGCGATTCGATGATCAACGCTCACATCGCCGACGGCGACTATGTCGTTTGCCGCAAGCAGAAGACGGCGCAATCCGGGCAGTTGGTCGTGGCGCAAACGCCCGACGGCGAGGCGACGCTGAAGTACTGGTTTCCCGAAGCGGGGCAGGTTCGCCTGCAGCCGGCCAACAGCGCCCTGGAGCCAATGTATGTGAAGGATGCGAGCGTGGCGGGAGTGGTGGTGGGTGTGGTGCGGCACTTGGAGTAAGAGACACGAACAGAACGACGTGTTCCCCGGAGAAATGGCCGTTCGCAGGTAATTGTGTTAGGGCTTTGAAGAGACAAAAGCAGAACGGCGATTTCCCCGGAGAAAATGGCCGTTTGCCGAGAGTTGTGTTAGGGATTCTAAGTTTCGGGAAAGGCTTGGCGGATGGGCCGGCGAAGTGCGGTGGTCGTGGTGGTGGATCGCCTGGGAGCTGGCTTCCTGGGACCCTACGGCAACACGTGGCTCGATACGCCGCACTGGAATCGGCTGGCGAGCGAATCGCTATTGGTCGAGACGGCGCTCGCGGATTCGGCCGACTTGGGCGATGCGTATCGGGCGCTGTGGCGCGGGCTGCATCGGCTGGAACCGGCCTTGGAGGGAGAGCGGTCGCTCGCGGAGCTGGCGGCAGCCGCGGGGTACGAGACGCTGCTCGTGAGCGATGAGCCGGCAGTGATCGATTATCGCGATGCGAGTGCATTTGAAACTCGTGTGCAAATAGACGCCGATCGTGATGCCGCGGGAGCAAGTAGCGGGGATGACGAAGGCCTGACCGACACGCAGCTCGGCCGGCTGTTTGCCGAGGCGATTGCCCGAATTGGACAGCTGCAATCGCCGGCCCTGGTGTGGGTGCATGCTCGCGGAATGAGCGGCCCGTGGGATGCTCCCTATGCGATGCGACGGCGATTTGCTGATGACGAAGATCCCGATCCGCCGGACTTTGTCGACCCGCCGCGCTATGACGTTGCTGAGGGGGCCGACCCCGATGAGTTGCTCGGAGTTGTGCAAGCGTATGCCGGTCAGGTGGCGCTCGTGGATGCCTGGCTGGGAGCGCTGCTCGAAGCGATCGATAGCGCGGCAGCCGATGCCGACGCAAACGAGACGCTAGTGATCGTCACTTCGCCTCGCGGATATCCGCTCGGCGAACATGGCCGTGTGGGACCGCAGGACGATCCAGCGCGCGACGCGCTCTATGGCGAACTGCTACAGGTGCCGCTGCTGGTGCGGCGGCCCGGCGGTGCTTTGTCGCGGACGCAGCGATTTGGGCAGCTCGGTGATGCGGCGATGACGGTAGCCGATTGGTTGGGACTCGACATGCAGCCCGCCGGGAGAATGGCCGGCAGTTTGTTGGCGCTGACGGAACCTGAAGAATCGACAGACGTGCTGGCGCCGCGACAAATCGCGCTGGCGAGTAGTGCCAATCAGTGGAGTGTGCGAACGTCGGCATGGATGTGGCGCGAATCGAATCCTTTGAACGCGGGACACGAATCTCACCATGAACTATTCGCCAAGCCGGATGATCGCTGGGAAGCGAATGAAGTGGCTTCGCGATGTCGCGACGTCGTGGAGAAGATGATTGCCGCGGCCGAGGTCTTCGAGCAAGCTGCTCGTAGGCGGTCGCTCGATCGGCTGGCACCGCTCGACGTGGAGTTGGTGGCTCCATTTCGCTAGCTGCGGCTCACTAGCAAGGGACCCGCTAGTGCGGAATTGCTGGCGGCGATTCCGCTGTAGCCCTGACGAACCCGATCGACCTATAATCCAACGCCTGCATTCTCCCGCGAAGGAGCACGCACCAACGGCCTGCGGAGCAAGAGTTTCTGCCGCAGAGCGCGAACCAGGGAACGGTTCATGATCGGACAAGGAAGTCCGCGACCAGCGCCCGCGCGTTTGCACGCGCTGCCCGGGCGGCCGATTGCCCCAGCGGCGATGTGGCTGGCGGCTCTCCTTGCGCTGCTTGCTTGCGGCGAAACACTGGTGGCGGCTGACGTCGATGTGCGCGTTCGGATTGCCTGGGGCGGCGGCGCGCCGCGCTCCTGGCAGGGAACCATTCGAGTCAGCGAAGGAACGCTTTCCGATCCACAGCCGCTGGGTCTGGAGGCCGACGCCCCGGGCGCGATTCGGCCCTTGGACGGCAGCACGCTGGAGATTACACCGCGAATGCCACGGAGCTACGACGGAGTGGATTTGCGGGTCGTCGCGCCGGAAGGAGCGCGGCTCATCGTCGAGCTGACGGCGCCGGATGCGCCGCGGCTTGATCCGATCGAACTGCCGCTGACGAAGGTGCGGGCAGCGATTCAACAGGTGGAGCTCGACGATGAGAACAATCGTTTGCTGGCCGAACGCGCGCCCGGCGACGCCTTGCGGGTACGGATCGCTCGTGACTCGCTTGTATTCAGCCCTGGGGAGCGGTTCGAGCTGGAGGTGGTTCCCAACTCCGTCGATCTGGCAGCGAGCACGACCTACCTGCTTACCGCGACGCTGTGTGTCGGACGAACCGATGAAGTGATCAACACGGAAGAACACGAACTGAAAACGGATGCCAGTGGTGAGGCTAGCTCCGTGCCGCTCAAAATTACTTTGCCGCCCGGCGAAGGAGTGTACGACCTGAAGCTATCGCTCTATGTCAAGCGATTGACGACGCCGCTCCTGCGCGGCAAGCCGGTGATCCAGCGCAAGGTGCAAGTGATCTCGATCGCGCCCGTCGTACCGGTCGAACAAGCCTCTGCAGAATGGAAGAGCGTTTACGAACTCGATCCGGCGAATCCCGGCTGGTGGGAACGGATGGCTCGGCTCCCTTCGCTGCGGCGGATTCCGAACCTCGCGCCGCAGCAACTGACGAGCGGTCCCACGAAAACGCGTACGTTGCTCGAGCGACCTTGGCTCGAAATGAAAGCCGCCGGTTGGCTGGCTTATCCAATAACCGTCGAAACGCCCGGCATGCCGCACATCGTAGAAATCGAGTATCCGAGCGACTACGAGCAAACGCTGGGTGTGAGCCTCATCGAGCCCAATGCGGCGGGACAAGTGCAACTCGGACTCGACTCGGGGTTCGACGTAGGTCCGCCCGCCCCGGGTCACAAACCGACCGTCCGCAAACATCGGCTGGTCGTCTGGCCGCGCTCGAAGTCTCCCTGGATCATCCTCTCGAATCGGCATCCGACACGGCCAGCCCTGGTTGGAAAGATCAATGTCCAGGCGGGGCCGACCACGCTCCCGGCGCTCGACCTTCCACCGCCCGGAACGGGGCGAACATTTGCGGCCTATCTCGACAAGGCGCTCTGGCCGGAGAACTTCTCGGCCACCGAAGCGGTCGACGCTTCGCGACAGCCGCTCGATGATTGGCTCACGTTCTGGCAAGCCACTCGGCGGATGGTCGAAACGCTCCGCTACACGGGATACAACGCATTAGTCGTCAACGTGGCGGCCGAAGGCACGACGCTCTATCCCAGCCAGCGGTGGCAGCCTACGCCCAAAGCCGACATGGGAACCTTCTTCGAAAGCGGGCAGGACCCGCTACGGAAGGATGTGCTCGAGGTCCTGTTTCGCTTGTGCGATCGGGCGGGTGTCCGCGTGATTCCCACGGTGCAGTTCGCGACTCCGTTGCCGGAACTCGAAATCCTGCGGCATGCTGCGGACGACTCGGCGGTGGGAATCGAACCGATCGGCGCCGATGGTCGTCCTTGGACGGCGAGCCATGCGCCGCGGCGGGGATTGGGGGCGTACTACAACCCTCTCGATCCGCGCGTGCAAAAGGCGATGAACGGAGTCATTGCCGAACTGGCCGAGCGCTATGGCGGCCATGCCTCCTTCGGCGGCGTCGGAGTGCAGTGGTCGGCCGACAGTTACGCGATTCTTCCCGATCGAACAGCAGGTCTCGACGACGCCACCATGGCTCGATTTCTCAAAGATGCCAAGCTCCCCATGCCGCCGGGAATCGATTCGCCCGCCAGCCGAGCCGCATTCGTCCAGGGCGAAGCGAGCGAACTGTGGCTGGCGTGGCGAGCCCAACAGCTCGGCCGGATGTATGTCGACATGCAATCGGTTGTGGAGTCCAAGCGGCGCGGTGCCAAGCTCTACTTGTTTCCCTCCGAAATGCTGGCCAGTGCCGCGTTTCAGCAAGCGACGCGGCCGCGTCTGCCCGCGCAAGAAGGAGCCGAGGCGGCGCTCCTGACGCTGGGGATCGATGTCGCCAAGCTTGGCAAACTGCCGGGAATCGTCGTTCCGCGTCCGGGCCGCTCGGCACGCGGCGGACCGATCGAACAACAGGCGATCTACGACCACCTGAACACGCTACCCGAACTCGATCGGTTGTTTGGCGGGGCGACGTCCGTAGCTGCGATGCATGTCAGCGAGCCGGCCCCGCTGCGGATCCCCGAATTCGATCGCGTCAGCCCCTTTGGTGCCGACCAGACTTTCACCCGCCTCCTCGCGCAGATCTCGCCAGCGGCCGACGTCAACAGGCAGCGTCTGGTACACAGCATCGCGCGGCTTGATGCGCTCGACCTGTTCGACGGCGGCTGGCTTTTGCCGCTCGGGCAGGAAGAGTCGCTTCGCTCGCTGCTCAAGGTCTTTCGCCGCTTGCCGGCCGAGCCCTTCGTCACGGCGAAAGCCAAAGCAGATGCGGCAGGGCAAGGGATCGTCGTTCGCACACTGGGCCGCGGCAGCAAGACGTACTTCTATGTCGTCAACGATACGCCGTGGCCCGCGAACGTCGAGATTGCTTTCAGCGGCCAGTCGCTCCGCGTTCAGTCGTACACCGACGAGCGGACCGCCACGCTGGACCAGGGGCCGGGCGGCGTCGTGTGGAGCGTCAAACTTGAGCCGTACGATCTGGCCGGCGGCGAACTCAATTCGAATCGAGCGGCCGTCGACAACTATGTAGCCACATTCATCGGCGATCCGGCCGAGTCGCTCCGCGAGCAGATTCGGGGTTTGTCTCCGCGGATGCAGGCCCTTCGCAACCCGCAGCCTATCAACGTTCTGGCCAACCCATCTTTTGAGGAACTGCCCACCGATGGTCGACTGCCAAGCTGGCATCATCAGACGGGTCCCGGCATGCGGGCGATGATTGACGACACGCGGGGACATGAATCACCCCGCTCGCTACATTTGGTAAATCGCTCGACCGAAGAGGGACCGGCCGCGCCTCTGTGGGTCCGCAGCAACCCACTCCCTGCACCTGCTACGGGGCGGCTGTATGTCGTGGCCTGGATGCGCATCGCTGATCCTCGGCAACAACCTCCACTTCGGTTAGCGATCGAAGGACGCGACGACGGCGAGGTCTACTATCGCTTTGTCGATTTGGGAATCAACCGCAAAGGCCAAGCAGCCCAAATGCAGCTTGGCCAAGAATGGGCGCGCTGCGCGGTGATGGTCCCAGATCTGCCCCTAACAAAGCTCACGGATCTCCGCATCGGTTTCGATCTTATGGGCGAAGGGGAAGTATGGATCGACAACGTCGAAGTCTACGACCTTTGGTTCGATGGTCCCGAACAGGCGGACTTGCTCAAGAGCATTTCGACAGTCCACGTACAGCTAGGTGCCGGGCAACTCCCCGATTGCCAGCGATTTCTCGATAGTTATTGGCCAGGTTTCCTTCGTCGACATGTCACCGTGCCATCGCCCACACCCGTCACGACTGTCGAGACCCGACGTTCGCAACCGCGCCCTGACACCGGCGAAGCTCCGCGAACCAGCGCCCGGCCCGCAACGACTGGGCGCAAACCCAGTTGGTGGCAAACACCGTGGTGGTAACTCTGGCGAGCACATTTTCTGCGGCCGCATGTGTACCCAGCAAAACCGCGACCGGTGAGCATCCTGCGGGAGGTGAGGCAGGACGGCACACCGGTCGCTGAGATTCAAGTTCCATTCGTTCGCCGCTCGCCATTTTTCATGCCGAGCGGCATCTCGATGCGACATCCGTCGTTCGACTTTACTCGCTCTTGAGCACGACAAATCGCGAGCCCTGAGCCGTGCGGACCAGGAGCAGCACCCCTTTCTCAAGGTCCGCCCCACCCGTTGCGGCTTCGAACTGTTCGACGCTCGACACCTTCTGGCGTCCGACTTGCGTGATCGCCATGCCGGCCTCGAGACCCGCTCGCTCGGCGAGGCTTCCGTCTTCCACACCGGTGATCACAACTCCGCCCGCGTCGCGCAGGCCGAGCTGCGACGCCACATCGTCCGACAGGGGCGCCACTTCAAGTCCGAGCTTGCTGAAGCTCTTCGCCGGAGGAGCCGCTTCTTCGGTCGCCTCTGCCACGGGTACACCGTAGTTGGCCGGAGCTTCCTTCACCGTCACCTGCAGTGTCACCGGCTTCCCGTCGCGCATGACTACCACCGGCGTGGCCTTGTTGATCGGCGTTCGGCTCACCACCGCCGAAAGCTGTCGATGGTTACCGATTTCGGTATCGCCGAATTTGACGATCACGTCCTGTGGCTCGAGGCCCGCGGCGGCCGCGGGCGAACCGGGCTGCACGTCGGTGACCACGGCCCCGGTCGATGCGGCCAGCCCCAGTTGTCCGGCCAGATCGCTGTCCACCGGCTGGATACCGACACCCAGATAGGCCCGATGTACCTTTCCGTCCTTCAGCAATTGCGAGCTGACCCACTTGGCTACATTCACGGGCACGGCAAAGCCGATCCCCTCGAAGCCACCGCTTCGCGAACTGATGGCCGTATTGATGCCGATCACTTCACCCTGCAAGTTGACGAGCGGACCGCCGCTATTTCCGGGGTTGATCGCAGCGTCGGTCTGCAGGAACTCCTCGTGACGATTGATGCCGATGTCACGCCCCTTCGCGCTGATGATGCCGGCCGTCACCGTCTTCTCCAGGCCAAACGGCTGTCCGAGCGCCAACACCCAATCGCCAATTTGCATCGCATCGCTGTTGCCCAGCTTGGCCACAGGCAAGGTGCCGCCCGCGTTGATCCGCACGACCGCAAGGTCCGTGCTCGGATCGGTCAGCACCTCTTCCGCCACGAACTCGCGGCCATCATGGAGCTTCACCGTCACTTTGCCCTCGCCCGCGACGACGTGATTGTTCGTCAGGATCACACCCGACTCATCGATGATCACGCCGCTGCCTGAGCTTTGTTGCGGGATATTCGGCACCGTGCCAAACCGCCGCATGCCGGGTCCCATCTCCGGCATGTCTTCGAAAAACCGCTTGAAGAGCGGATCGAGTTCGCCCAGTTCCGGCGGCAACCGCGCTGCATCGGCCGGTCGCTACGAACCATCTTCGCACGGACCTCGTTCTGAATCGAAACCACTGCCGGCAGCACGTGGGCACTCGAAGCCCGAAACGCTGCCGAGAGCGAATGGGCATGCTCCAAATCGGCCGGCGATAAAGCGGGTGCCCCGCTCTGCACCGTGTCTGCCACGAGCACACCCGACAGCCCCGCCACAAAACTTCCCGCCGCCAGTACCAGCACCGCCATCACCGCGGCGACATACCTGGTCCGGGGTGATTGAACAACATGCGTCATCGCTTTCCTCCCATGATTCCCTAGAAGAATTCGCCAGCCGTTAGCAGGCCTCCCAGTGCGCCCTTCAATGCCACTGGACCTCTCGGCTGGTCGTCCTCTTCCTACGCCGGATGGCCCACGGCTGGTTCGCGCCCTCTTCCGCAAACTCAGCATGTCCGGCATGTTCGAGCTATAAGCGATTGCCTCCCAAGGAGTTATACCCAATTGCCATCGTGTCGGTGGCATCTCGCCCGCTAGCTTGCGGCGCCGGCGAGCGGTCGCCGCTGGGATCTCTTTTCCTTACAAACTCTTCATCACTTGTTACTTTGTTTCCGCCGACTTGCGGGCTGCGTCGGCCAATGCCAAGAGGGCAAAGCTGGTGCACAGGTTCGCGTCTCCCTCCATAAACCGCGCGTTGGAATTTACCCACGAGCCGTCCTCCCGCTGCCGCTTGGCGAGCTCGGCCACGAGATCCTGCCGCCACTTGTGCTTCTTCCCCTCCGCATCGACGACCGTGTCTTCGCCCAGCGTCGCCAGTGACTTGGCGAACGTGGCGTAGTAGTAGTACAGCCCGGAATCTCCCTGCCCCGGATGCGACGTCAGGTCGTAGTTTTTGCCGATCCAGCCGATAACCGCCTTCACTCGCGGATCGTCCTTCGAAACGCCGGCAAAGATCAGGCTCTTGAGCCCCGCATAGCTCATCGCGCCATAGCTCCGCAGCCCGCCGGTCGCCGCATCCTCCCGCTCTTCATCTCCTGGCACAGGTGTGTAGTAGAATCCGCCATCGTTCACCTTGGCGGCAAACGGCGTCGTGTTGTGCGGCGATTCCAGATTCTGGCAACGCGACACAAAGACGAGCGCATTCTGAATCGCCTGATCGTCGGCGCCGTTGCCCGCGCTCCGCAGCGCTTCGATCATGAACGCGGTGTTCGAGAGGTCCGGCCGTCCCGGCCCACCATACCCCGATCCGCCAAAGAAAAAGCTCTCCTTCTCGTGACCTTCCTGGGCGTCGAACGGCACCTGCTTGATAAACGCGTCGGCTTTCTTGAGCGTCGCGTCGTATCGCCCGTCCCGATTCGCTTCGCTCAGACAGACCACGACCACGCACGTCTCATAAGTCTTCAGCCGGCCGCCGGGCGAATAGATGCCCCCGTCGTCCTGCACGGCCGCCTCAATCGCCTTCAAGGCTTTGGCTACCACCGGATCGTCGGGCGAGCGGCCATGTTTCAGGAGGGCCGTCGCCGCCAGCGCCGTCACGCCGATCCCAATCTGCCGTGTGAACGTCCCGTCCGCCGCTTGCCCTTTCGTCCCCAGGTAGTCGATTGCTTTCGAGACCATCTTCTCGTACTGCTCGCCGCCGGGCACTTCGCCCGCCGGCGACTTGGCACCTCCCGCCGGCTGTTGGCCAAGGGAACGTCCGGCTAGTGCGGTTCCCACCGCCAGAGATCCGGAATACGCGAGGAACTTTCGGCGCGAAGGATTCGATGAGCTCACGGCTGTTCACCTGCAAAAAAGTGTAGGATCCGGGCCTGACTGGCTCGGCAAATTTCTCAAACAGGAATCGCATGGCAATTCGCGTGCCAATTCGGGGACCATCGATCGACCCGCTTGTGACTCGACGCGACCCGCCCCACCAACGCTTCTCCCTTCGCCCGGTCCGCTCGCTCGGAACCATCGGTCCCGACTTTGACGAACCTCGTGGCAAGCCTACCTGGAAAACCACCTGTAAGTGCTGTTGTTCTCCTGAGATTCCGTTCGTTCAGGCCACTGAATACTTGAACGCTTTTTGGGTTGTCGCCGCAGCGGCAGTGTTAAGTGATCTTCCCAGATAGATCCAAGCATTCACCATAACACATTTACCAATAACGCTTTGCGATCACGATTGAGCGCGCTCGGATGAGTGCTCCTACCTGACTGAACGAGAAATATTAAGCGCAATGTTCACCTCAAGTCGTCCTCGCATCAAAAGTGCACAATTCCCCAAAAGAGGAGTTTCCGGCGACTAAACTCACGTGCAACTTCTCCTCGCTCCACCCGCGAAAGGCGACTCTGCGGATTGCGACTTCGGGCGCAAACCGACGCGTATTCTACGCAGTGTCCACGTCGTCTGGCGAACCATTTGTGGCAGATCGTGTGCCCCAATAACGACTTATACAAAAATCCACAAAGCCGGGCTTTTTACCCTCTGCCAGGATTGTCTCGCGTGGCGAAAAGTTCGCCCCTTGTGTCGAATTTGTCGACATCGCTGCCGGGCAGTCCGCGGGAGATCTGTGGGACGATGCCGTGGATCGTCAGCCGCCGGGATTCGAAGGGCGCAACGCGTCGAAGCTCGGCTTCGACCTACGCTACTTTTTCCGCAAATGCCCAGCCGTCGACTGGAAGTACTTTCGGCGGCGGGACTGGGCCGTTTCGGCCTGTTCGTCCTGCTGCCGGCGGAGGTCTTCGAGATTCGCCTGGCAGAAGCGGCAGCTCACGACCGTCAGATGGAAGTCGACGTACGCGGCGTGCTCGGCATCGAGGGCGCCCAGCAGATGGCTCCCGAGCTGCTCCCGGCTGGGGCAGCTCAGCCGATTGCGGCGCCAGATTTCTCCGACGCTATGCACCCCCGCATCCCGCCGGCCGTTGATCGCGGCCAGCTGCTTAAGGAGATCGGGGCGGGACCGAATCTCGACCTCAATCGCCGCCATCTCGGCTGGGGCCAAGGCCTCGTCGAGATAAGCCTGCAAATCGGATTGAGTAATGCGGCGAGTCATGGGCGGCAATTGTCGAGGGAGAGAGCAGTCCCCATCATACTGCGTGCGAACACAAATTGCTGCGGAGGACGGCCCGAATCCCGCGGCGGCTGGAAGCCTCCGCTACCTCGCCTACTCCCACTCAATCGTCGCCGGCGGTTTGCTCGAAATGTCGTAGCAGACCCGGTTGACCCCTTTCACCTCGTTGATGATCCGGGTGCTGATCGTCGCCAGGACCTCGTACGGCAGGTGGGTCCAGTCGGCGGTCATGAAGTCGTCGGTATTGACGCACCGCAGGGCGCAGACGTTTTCGTACGTCCGGGCGTCCCCCATCACGCCGACGCTTTGCACGGGCAGCAGCACGGCGAACGCCTGCGAGGTCTGCCGATAGAGGCCCGCGGCTTTGATCTCTTCGATCATGATCGCGTCCGCCTCGCGAAGCACATTGAGTCGCGTTTTCGTCACTTCGCCCAGGCAGCGGACGGCCAGCCCCGGCCCCGGGAATGGATGCCGCCAGACGAGATCCTCGGGCAAGCCCAGTTCGAGCCCCAGCCGACGGACTTCGTCCTTAAAGAGATCGCGGAGCGGCTCAACCAGATCGAAACCGAGCTCGGCCGGCAGGCCGCCCACATTGTGATGCAGCTTGATCGTCGCCGCCGGCCCGTCGACCGCTGCGCCGCTTTCGATCACATCGGGATAGAGCGTCCCCTGGGCCAGATACTTGGCCCCTTTGATTTTGACCGCCTCTTCCTTGAAGCACTCGATGAACGCGTGGCCGATCCGGCGGCGTTTTTCCTGCGGCTCGACGATCCCTGCTAAGGCGTCGAGGAACCGCGCTTCGCCCTGGACGACGTGCAGATCGGTCTTGAAATGCCCCGTGAACTCGGCCAAGACGGCGGCTTGTTCGTCCTTTCGCAACAGGCCATTGTCGACCAGGATGCAGGAGAGCTGCGGCCCGATCGCCCGGTAAAGGAGTGCCGCGGTGACCGCCGAATCGACGCCTCCCGACAGGCCGCAGATTACCCGGTCGCTGCCGATCTTGTCCTTCAGACGGTCGATCGTTTCGCGAGCGAAGTCTCCCAGTTTCCAGGTGCCGCTACAGCCGCAGATCGCGGTGAGGAAATTGTGCAGCATGTGGCTGCCGAGCGGCGTGTGCGTCACCTCGGGGTGGAACTGCACACCGTAGACCGGCAGAGCGTTGTGCTTGACGGCGGCGATCGGACAGGTTCCCGTGCGGGCCAGCGGGACGAACTCGTCCGAAACGCGCGTCACCTGATCGCCGTGGCTCATCCAGACGTCGAAGTGCTCGGGGACGCCGGCCAGGAGCCCCTGCGCCGAGGTGACCCAGCAGCGGGCCCGGCCGTACTCGCGAGCCGGGGCCGAGTCGACCTTGCCGCCGAGCGTGTCGCAGGCGAGCTGCATCCCGTAGCAGATTCCCAAAACCGGAATGCCGAGCGAGAAGATCGCCGGATCGCACTTTGGCGCACCGGGCTCATAAACGCTCTTCGGTCCGCCGCTCAGGATCAGCCCCCGCGGCGCGTGGCGGCGAATCTGCTCGGGCGAGATGTCGTGCCGGACGATCTCGCAGTAGACGTTGTTCTCGCGCACCCGGCGGGCAATGAGCTGGGCGTATTGCGAGCCAAAGTCGAGGACCAGCACCCGTTCGCTGGCGATCGAGGGGAGCGGCGCACCCGTCGTGGCAGAGGCAGGAGCGGCGGAATCCGCCAGGGGGGCAGAGGACAATTTCGCAGCGGCTGTCATAACGGCGATCCGTCAAAGGAAAACGCCGTGGCAAGGGCCGCCACGGCGAATCCCTCATTGTATCGCGCAGGGAGCCGGCCCGCATGGGGTGCGGCGAACGTGGCCTCGCTGGCGGAAGTCGTGTTTGGCGAGGCCCTTACGCCCAAGGCGTTACGCAAGTGCCGACAAGTGTTCGTGTGCCCTGGGTTTCCGAGGGAAAACGGTGGCTCTCAGTCGCTTCGAGATCCGCCGTTTGCCCACGGATTAACTGTGTCCTAAGTTTGCGGGCCCGCGCGACGCCACGCCCTGTCATCATGTCTGCCGTCATGGCTGGCGGGCCCCTACCAGCCGCATCCTCGCTACCAGCCGAATCGGCACGAGCCTTGCTTACGAATCGTTGCGGCACCGGCCGACATAGTTCGACAC
>JALORD010000625.1 GCA_025459145.1 Pirellulaceae bacterium
CGGATCGGCTCGGTGCCGATCACGGTGACCGGCTTCGACTTGTGGTCGGTCGGCAGGATCGCAGTGGCTTCGCCGGTGGGGATGAGCTGGTGCATGATCATTCCGCGATTGGGCTGAGGGAGTAAAACCGTCGCGACAAACAGTTGAGGAAACACTTGCTCTACCCGCTGAGCTACGGCCCCTTTTGCATCCTGATGGCTCAGGAAGTGGAACCGACGGGACTCGAACCCGCGACCATGTAGTTCCCTCGGCATTCGCGATAGGTTGTGCTTCCCGTAAGAAATCGATGTGGTGCAGTACTCAACTCGACGACAAAAGACCGCCACTCACGACAAAAGTGATGAAACGTTAACGCGCTCTGCCGCTGAGCTACAGCCCCGGTATTTCCGCCCCAGGAGTTCACTCCTGAGCCGGCCAGTGGAGCTGGTGGGATTCGAACCCACGACCTCGTGGTCCTAAGCCATGTAGTTCCATCGGCATTCGTGAGAGGCAGTTTTTCCTTGGTAACTGAGGGTATTCGAGGCGATTTGCGCGTACCGATCAAAACATCCGCGACAAGGATTACCGAGAGTTCTCCGCGCCAACGGCCGCTTGCACGGCTGTCGACGCGGGGCGGGATTCGAACCCGCTGGGTTACCGTGTACTCCCAGGCAGCATTCGCGGGTGTTCGATCAAGTTTCGGAAGTATCGCTGGGCGGAACCAGCAGGGAAGCCGACAAGGATTTGCCGAGACAATGGCGCATGCTCTACCCCTGAGCTACGCCGGCCGCAAGCGGCCCGCGGCGGGATTCGAACCCGCGACCGTGCGATTAAATGTAGTCCCGACGGCATTCGGCTCCTCTGCGGATTCCGCGAATTTCTGTTGTTTGTGTTCAGGTTCAGGACGACCAGGTCGCCACAAGGTTCGGCCCTATGGTTGACCTATATCGTTTGGCCCAATGGTTTTGCTGGGCCCGGCAATTCGCCGGACCCAGCCTCGAACAATCTTTGACCGCGGTCAAAGGCGGATCTGCTCAATCCGACGAACCCAGTGGTTCTCGCCGGCGCTTCCCTTGGCGACTGCTGCAATCAGCGAGAAGACCTGGTCGCTGAACCCGCCGACGTTGATGATGTCTGCCCGCTCGGCCGCCTGCGTGGTCGCCGACGGCTGAATGTCGATGCAGATCATCTTCGCCTGCGGATTGCGGGCCTGGAACTTCGCCCACTCGCGCATCGTTTCGGTCGCGCCGCCGCCGAAGCGGCCGTGCGTCCTCGTATCGATCCACGACTCGTTGTCCGAGACGTAGATCACGAGGTCCCCGCTCGCCCGCCGCTGGTTCAGGTGAGCCAGCGGCGCGCTGCAGTTCGTTCCGCCGCACGGCAGCGACGCCAAACGCTGGGCGTTGGTCATTACGCTGTCGCGCGGATTGAGGTGGCAAGCTACCACATTCGACTCGAACGGGACGACTTCCGCCTGCGGATTACGCCGCAGGACAGCCGCCGCCACCAGGGCCGCGACGTCGATGCACCGCACCTTGGTCGTCGCCCCCGCGCGGTGACCCGTCACCGGCGAATGCATCGAGCCCGACACATCTGGGAAGACATAGATCTTTCCCGGGACATGCGGCACGTTGCCGATTGCCAGCTCCATCGCGTCCTGCAGAGCCTCGCGGATTTCTCCGGAAACCTCGGCCGCAATGTTGGCATAGGCCGCCAGCAACTGGTACGGAAACACCCGCGCGTCGGCCACGAGCCGCGGGTTGCGGAGTCGATTTGCGACGAGCCCCACCAACTCGCGATTCTCGAAGACGCCGTGCCGCAGGAGCGTGTTCAGGTTCATCCGAGTCATCTGCCACGAAGCGTTCCGCGCGATCTGCTCCCAATCGCGCCGGGTGAGCGGCAGCGACGTCAGCATCTGGAACGGAACGTTAGGCACCGGCTGCTGACCGCGGACGGTCTGCCGCTTGATCCGCTCGTACTGCTGGACAAGGTCCGGCAGCAGAGCCGAATCGTGGTCGCGGCCGATCAGGTACGCCAGGAGCGCCTGCCGTGCGGGAGTCGCCGGCTTCGGGTGGACCATCTTGATGATGTCCGCCAAAGACGGATCGTTCCCGATCGAACCGACGAACAACTGCTCGTCGGACCGCGCGGCCAGCCACTCTTGGATCAGCCGCTTCGGCAGCGTTCCGAGGCTTTTCCGGCCCACGACGCCCGACCGCATGATCTGCACGAAGTTGCGGAGCATCTTCGGCGAATCGACCACCCGGTCGAACACTTCGGCCAGAAGGCCCGGTCCCTTGACCGACAGCACCGCCAGGAGCAGTGCCGGCATGTCCTTCATGTAGCCTTGCGTGCGAGCGTACAGGGCCGTC
Organism: Pirellulaceae bacterium; assembly: GCA_025459145.1. Taxonomy (GTDB): domain Bacteria; phylum Planctomycetota; class Planctomycetia; order Pirellulales; family Pirellulaceae; genus CAYLLN01. Next base: position 2,352 of record JALORD010000625.1, read on the forward strand.
CGGGCGATGAACTCCGGCGACACACCGTCGCACAGCTTCAGCACGGCGGCGAGCTGTTCATCCCCCGTGGCATAGAACGTCCCCGACAGGCAACCCGTCGCGGCATACTGCGCGAGGGCCTGCTCGGCCGACAATTGGTACGCCGCTCCGCCCGCTTCGTTGACGGCAGTGGTCTGCGGCAACATCTTGCCGACGATCGACTGGAAAAGGGTCTTGCTCGCCATGGTTGGTTCTCCTCGCGGCCAAGTTCGGTGGCATGCCTGAGAGTGCTTACGGCGAATGACTCTAAAGCAGAGGGCATGCCAAAAGCCGCCGGCAATCATTCCTTGGTCGCAACATGTTGACAGGAATACGGTTAGGGAGGTTCGCGTCAACACGCTACGTTTCTCGATCGCTGCAATTGCGATACTTTTAGATCGTGGTTTATAAATTGGGATATGGTCACCGCTCGCAAACAAACCGTCGTCGGAAT
>JALORD010000626.1 GCA_025459145.1 Pirellulaceae bacterium
CGGCGCTGGGGAACTAGCCCTTGAAATCCGCCTCGCCGCCGCGGGAGGCACGCTGCAGAGCTTTTTGCCGGTTGCGGTCCGCCCCGAACATCAGCCGTTCCGAGCCCGCGTCGAAATGCTCCTCCCCCGCGAAAGCCAACCGACCAGAATCTCCAACACGGCCAGCCAGCAGACCAGCTACTAACCCAGTCGCGGAGGCTTCCAGCCGCTGCGAATGTGACCAGGAATGACCAATCACCAAGCAACAAATCACAAACAATGACCAAGCCCCAAGGCTCGAATGACCATCCGCAAACGGCCCGGTTGACCGCCTCTTGGCGCGGCGCCCATCGGTGGCAATCCGGCTGGGGTCTTTCGTGATTGGTGATTGGAATTTGTTTGGTCATTGAGGCTTGGGCTTTGGTGCTTCGTTCGATTGGGCAAATCGTCCTTCTTTACTACTTTGAACATCCATGACTTCTCCCGCTCCCCAATCCCGCCTTCACGCCCTGACGCCCCTCCTGCAAGTCTTCGACATGCCGCGGGCGGTGTCGTTTTACTGCGACGTGCTCGGGTTTACGCTCGTGACGACGTCGAGCCCGGTCGGGAACGAATACGACTGGGCCATGCTGCGGCGCGACGGAGCCACGCTGATGCTCAATACGATGTTCGAGCGCGACGAGCGGCCCGCCGCAGCCGACGCGGCGCGGACCCTCGCCCACTGCGACACGATCCTGTACCTCGACTGCGAAGACGCCGACGCCTGGCACGCGCACCTCAAGGCCAGCAGCTGGCCGGTCAAAGAACCCGAAGACACGTTCTACGGCATGCGGCAAGTCTACTTCCGCGACCCCGACGGCTACGAACTGTGCTTTCAGCATCCGATTCAAGGAGCAAAGCGGGGGTAGGTCGAAATGGGACTAGGGCGCTAAATCGTCCCGCGTGTTAGACTTTTCCGTCCTTACTCGTCAGTCGCTCCACAGAGGACACTCATGATTTATTGGTCCATATTTGTCGCCTGCGCGATTACGGCTGAGGTGCCCGACTACGAGGTGACTGGACCTCCTGCCAAGCTCCAGCTAACGCTGACGCCCTCGGCCACGGCGATTCGGCAGGGGGATAATTTGCTGCTGCGAGCGTTGCTGGAAGTTCCTGCTGGTTCGCCGGCAACCGTCGTCGTCGAGCCTCCACATGAGCTCGATGGCAGCTATTTTCGCATTGAGATTAAGGACGGCGAAAAGTGGCGAAGGCTACGCAATGTGGTTGAGGACCTTAAGGGTCCCGCGTGTTGCTCGCGCTACCGATGGTCTTTTTCGCCCGGCACGCGCTACGCAGAATACAACTGGTTTCATCGAAATGGCGGGGCGTGGATTTTTTCAAACGTGACAGAGTATGAGTTAAGAGCCGTGGCACAACTGTCAACTAAGGAGCTGGTGTCAGATACTATTACCATTGCCGTGGAAAAACGCGATCACGCGGATCTTGATCGGATAATGAACGGTAGTTATCTGTCCTATTTCGGGGCAGGGCATTTGAATTGGGAAAAGCCAGCAAGGTTTGCTGAATCACCTGCGATTGGCGGGGAGGTCGAAAGGACAGTATCGCATTTCCTGATGCTGCATCAGCTTGTGCACTCCGGTAAGCTCGCAGGTCAAGAGGTTCCGAAAAAGGACATGTATCGAGCACTGCGGGTCCACATGGACCCCGTCAGTTGGGAGTACTCTTTGGGTATACTTGCGAGAGATGCGATGTCTAAAGGGGACAACGAGTCACTAGCACGCATCCTCGGCGTGGCGCCCTCATTTGAAACACGGACCCTTCGCGACGCTGCGACGCGGTTGGATTTGAAGGACAAAAGTGAGTAGCCCCGCCTGATTTGTGGCATTTACTGGGCCTTAATCTCCTTCAACCTCTCCGCCTCCGGCCGTCGTTTATAAAACGGGTCGAGCGGGTAGCAGCCGCTGGCCAGGGCGTTGCGGGGGGCGGTGGTGCAGTCGCTGAACGTGCGGCAGATTTTCTTGCGCTCGGTCGCTTTGCCGGACAGCGTGTCGGCCGGTAGTTCCGGATACGAGAGGACCATCCGCCCCAGGCCGACGAGGTCGATCCAGCCGGCGCGGACGACCGCCTGGGCGACGTGCGGCACATAGTCCTGCAGGTACGTGTAGCCGGTGCCGACGAGCGGCAGGTCGGGCACCGCCCCCTTGCAGGCCCGGGCCGCCTGAATCTGCCGCACGACGCCGACCAGCGGGTCTTCCGGCGGCTGATAGCCGTCGCTCGGCGGAAAGATCGCCGGCCGCTGGATGTGCGGGTTGTAATAAGGACTGCCGCAGCTCAGGTTCACCGCCGCTACGCCGGCATCCGCTAAGCGCCGCAAGAGCTCGATCCCCTCGCTCAGGTCGTACTCCAGCGGCTGATCGGGCCGCGCGCCGAACGCTCCCTGGTACGGCAAGAGCCCGGCAAAGTCCATCGGCCGGCCGACCTCCCGGCTGGTGACGTACGGCACCGTGTCGAACACCGACAGCCGGACCATCACGACGAGGTCCGGCAGCTCGCGGCGAATCCGCTCGATGATCGTCATGAGCAGCCGCGTCCGGCCGTTAAAGTCGCCGCCGAACCGGCCGGGACGCGTCCGGGCGCTTAAAAACTCGTGCAGCAGGTAGCCGTGGCACGCTTTGACGTCGACGAACTGGTAGCCGACATCGCGGGCGAGGCCCGCCGCGGCGACGTAGGCATCGATCAGCCGCTCGAGATCGTCGTCGGTCCAGACGACCGAATCGTCGTCCGCACCGATGCCAAACTTGGCGTCGAGCAGCGGATGGTGATAGGCGATCCGCGGCTCGAGG
>JALORD010000172.1 GCA_025459145.1 Pirellulaceae bacterium
TTCTGGTCGCAGGATGCCTCTCCCAAACAAGAGGACACGCTGGCGCTCATCGATCAATCGCTGGTGATGTTCTGTGGTTGGCTGGCGATGCAAAAACCGCAGCAAATCGATCCACCTTTCGCGGAGAACTGAAATGCCCACGATGGCCGAGTTGATGAATGCGTTGCCGGAGCCGGCAGCCGAAGCCAGCAGGGCGTCATCCGAAGTCGCGCCCGGAAAGCTGGAGGACTGGGCCTTGCGTCCGGTACCGGTCGGCGCCTTTCGGCGGCTCCGGGTGTTGGGGACGCTGCAGGCGGAGGTTGGCGCGGCGTACCTCTTTCTCTGGCTTCGCGGCTGGTTCAAGGACGCTGCCGAAAAAGAGCGGCTGGCGGCCGAAACGCATTGGAGCACCGCCCTCCGCGTGCTCGATTCGATGAGCTACCTCCGCGGCGCGACGATCAAGATCGGCCAGACGCTGGCCAACTTTCCCGACATAGCGCCGCCGGCGTTCGTCGAAACGCTCGAGCGGCTGCACTACGATGCCCCGCCGATGCACTGGTCGCTGCTCCGGGAGATGGTTCACAACGAACTGAATGGCGACGTCCAGGAGCGGTTTGCCTCGTTCGAAACGCGGGCCTTTGCCGCCGCCTCGCTCGGCCAGGTCCACCGCGCCCGGCTGCACTCGGGCGAAGAAGTCGCCGTCAAGGTTCAATACCCCGGCATTGCCCGGACGATCCGCCAGGACTTTCGCAATCTGTTCCTGTTCCTGCTGCCGGCCCGCTTCAGTCGCGACTGGGAGAACACCCGCCAGCAGTTCGAGGATTTGCGCATTCGCCTGGAGCGGGAGACCGACTACGAGCACGAAGCGGCGATGCAGGAGCGAGTGCGGCGGCTGTTTCGCGAGGAAGATGGCATCGTCGTGCCGCGCGTCTATCGCGACCACTCAACCGGCCGAGTGCTGACGATGGACTACCTCGCCGGCCAGACGCTCGACCAGTACTTGGCCGGCAATCCACCGCAGGAAGAGCGCAACGAGTTTGCCCGCCAGATCATGCGGGCCTGGTATCGCATGCTCTATGCGGGCCGGCTCCTGTACATGGACTTCCATCCGGGCAATCTCTTGTTTCTTGATGATGGTCGGCTGGGACTGATCGATTTCGGCTACGTGATGGAACTCGACGAGACGCTGTGGGAATTGTTCCGCAAAATGGACCGCCCGCTGACAACCGGGAACCGCGCCGAACGGCTGTCGGCCTTGAAGGACTGGCACGCGCTGGGGGATGACCCATCGCGGCAGGAGCAGCTGCGCCTCAGCGACGAATTCGCCGACTGGAGCTGGCGGCCTCGCTATTGCGGCGGCGAGTTCGATTTTGGCGACGAGGCCGATTTCCGCCGCGGGGTCGATCTGTTCGTCGAGATGGTCCGCCGCCGCTATTCACGCAGTCGGCCCTGCACGCCGTCGATCGCCCGCCAGACGTTCGGTGCCCGGGCGATTCTGTATCGGCTGAAAGCCAAGATCGACGTCGCCCAACTCGCCGAAGCGGACATCGGCGCGACCGGCTGGGATCGGAGCGAGTATGTGGCTGCAGGTCATGCATAGGTGTCGCGCGCCGTCCGCTTGGCGGGAAAGCTCCGAAGTCAACGGAATTCACTTGCCGCGGGCCAATCGGCCGATGTATAAACTGCAGTGGATGGGTTGCTGCGAAGCCCGCCGCCAAAATCCCTGCGCGCCCGTTCCCGCCTCCCCGCCTGCAGCCGAATTGCCTCATGAGCTACGCCTCCCGCACGTGCCGCGATTTCCGTGAGAAAGCGGCTGCCACCACGCGCCGTGGGTTCTTGCACGCCGGCGTGCTGGGCACGGCTGGACTCTCCCTCGCGTCGCTCTTGCGGAGTGAATCGCAAGCGGCGAGCGAGCAGCGCGGCAACAAGAGCGGCAATAACGTCATCCTGCTCTGGATGCGCGGCGGACCGAGCCACATCGACATGTGGGACCCGAAGCCCGATGCGCCGGAGGAATTTCGCGGCGAATTCGGCACGATCAGTTCCTGCGTGCCGGGCATTCAGCTCACCGACATGCTGCCCAAGACGGCAGCCGTGATGGACAAGTGGGCGATCGTCCGCAGCCTCACGCACACTGACGCCGGCCACTCCACCGGCGACCAGATGTGTTTCACGGGCTACGGCCCCGGTCGCCAGCCGGACGAAAACATTCATCCCAGCTGCGGGTCGATCGTCAGCGAGCAACTCGGCCAGCTGAACCCGGAGCTCCCCGCGTATGTGATGATCCCGCGGATGGTCCCCGGCACGGGTTCCGCGTACCTGGGCGTCGCGCACAAGCCTTTCGAAACGCAAGCCGACCCGGCACAGCCTGGTCCCTTCAAGCTGCCGAACTTCTCGCTGGCCGCAGGGCTCTCGGTCGATCGGCTCAGCTCGCGGCGCGATTTGCTCACGGACCTCGACAAGCTGCGGGCCCAAGTCGATGCCAGCGGGCGGATGGAAGGTACGGACAAGTTCGGCCACAAGGCCTGGGAGCTGCTCTGCTCACCCGCCGCTCAAACGGCATTCGATCTCGACAGCGAACCGCAGGCGATCCGCGAGCGGTACGGCTTCATGCCGGCGTTCGATCCGGGTGCTGCCGATCGCTGCGGCGCGCCGGCCTGGAGCCAGCGGATGCTGCTCGCGCGGCGGTTGGTCGAGGCGGGCGTGAGGCTGGTGACCGTCGATCTGCGGTGGTGGGACACGCACGTGCTGGGCTTCGATTCGCTCAGGCGGGGCTTTTTGCCGCGGTGGGACCAGGCGTATTCGGCCCTCGTCGAGGACCTGACCGAACGGGGCCTGATGGAGCGGACGTTGGTCGTCGCCTGGGGGGAATTCGGCCGCACGCCGCGCGTGAACAACAATGCCGGACGCGATCACTATCCGAACGTCTTCAGCGCCGCCCTGTGCGGCGGCAAGGTGAAGGGAGGCCGCGTGGTGGGCTCGTCCGACAGCAAAGGCGCGTTTCCCAAGGACCGCCCCACGCCGCCGCACGACGTGCTCGCGACGATCTACGACCACCTCGGCATCGACGTCGCCAAACAATACCTCAACGAAGCCGGCCGCCCCATCCGCGCGCTCCCCTTCGGCGAACCGATCCGCGAGCTGTTCTAGTCGAGCCGTAGTAGCCATAGAGTGGGCTCCGCCCACCAAACTGCGAGTCAGCGCTAACGGCGAGGAAACTGGTGGGCACAGCCCACCCTACCGACTACCCTTGGTATGCTCCACTCCAAGCAATTCCCGATAGAGCAGAGGGCACTTGCACCCCATGAGTTCTCGCCCAGGTCGGGCGCACCGTGCACCCGATCCGCCGATCGGGCGTTGGCGAGTGGGTGACTCACCTGTCGGTGGACGGGGAAAGGAAGGTGACGATGGCTCGTAACGATGTCGAAGCGAGGCTGCACGCATTGACCACTACGCTGGTCAACGAGCTAATCTCACTTACCCCGGAGACCATGACCGAGATTCAGTTCGAAATCGCCATGACTGACGATGGTGGCGCCGACATTGGCCTGCTTGAAAACCATCCAGATGCGACAAGGGTAGCTCTCAGCGATCTCATCTACACCACCGCCTCGCACTATCTGCCGTTGATCAAACAATATGTGCCAGGTTGGACGCGCACTCTGATCTCGCTACAGGAAAGCAAGGGCGGCTGGCAGGTAAAGGTGGACTTCGAGCATTTGTAGTCGGGGCCACATCCTCGATCCGGGGCAGCACAGTTTGGTCCCCGACTGTAGCACGCCCCGGCCGAACCGCACTGCTGGACTAAGCCAGCCGTGGCACCCGCGGGCATCCGGCAGGTCCCCTCCCCAGGGGAACGCGCCGCGCTCCCCACGTTGCCTTGTGGCTTGCCAGCACACGGTTTACAGTATCGCGGGCGGGCTTTTGGCCCTTCCCGCCACCCAACCTGTGCCCATGGCTGATGCAAAGGACAAGCCCGACGAGCCGACCAGCGATAACGCTGTTCCGAAGGCCGTTGTCAGCCGGCTGAGCTTGTACCTCCGCGAGCTGCAGCACCTGGTGCGGGACGGGCACGAGACCACCAGCTCGACCCAACTTGGCCGGCTGCTGGGGTTTACGGATGCCCAGGTGCGGAAGGATCTGGCCTATTTCGGCCAGTTCGGCTATCCCGGGATCGGCTATCGGTGCAGCGAGCTGATCGACGCCATCAAGAAAATTTTGGGGACAAATCAGCCCTGGGCCCTGGCGATCGTGGGGCTCGGTAACCTGGGCCGAGCCTTGATGGGCTACCGCGGGTTTCAGCATCAGGGGTTTCGGATCGTCGCGGCTTTCGACGTTGATCCGGCCAAGATCGGCAAGAGTATCGAAGGGGTGCCGGTCCACCACCTGGACGACTGCTCGCGAATCGCCACAGAACACCATATCCGCCTGGCCATCATCGCGGTGCCGTCTCCCTCGGCCCAAAAGGTGGCCGACGCCCTGGTGGCGGCGGGAATCGAGGGGATTCTAAATTTCGCCCCGGTGACGCTCAATTTGCCTAAACATGTGCGAACGATTGGGGTCGACCTGGCGATTGAACTCGAACAACTTTCGTTTTCGGTCGTGAACCCGCCGGCGAAGGGGTGAGTCTTGGGAGAGGGGGAAGGGGGTCGGAGGACAGAGAGACGGGGCGTCCCGTTGCCAGGAGGGCGTGAGTGCCTAAAATGCCTTCGCAATCGGCTTGGGATCTGATTTCCGCGCTGGGCGGCTATTCGGGGATGGTGTAACGGTAGCACAGCAGATTTTGGTTCTGCTTGTCTAGGTTCGAATCCTAGTCCCCGAACTTTCGATTCTCGCTGGTCGACCGCGATCCCGATAAGCGCCGCACATGCGGGTGGGAGGCCACTTGTCAGCACCCGCCACCTGGCGACTGGCCGCTTCGCTGGCTCTGGCGGCGGCCCTCGGCTTCGTGAGCCCTTCGCCCGTCCTGGCCGATGAGGAGGCCGCCCGCGCGGTGCTGGCCGAGCACGGGCTCGTGCGGCTGGGCCGGCGGACGTGGGCCGTGCCCGAGGAGCGGAAGCTGCGCGAGCAGTACGAGCGGCTGCCGCGGCTGCGTGAGTCGATCGTCACCGCCGAGCGCGAATTGGACGCGGCGATCGACGCCAATCGCGAGCGGTGGAATGCGGCTCAGCCGCTGGTCGCCGCCGCGAAGCAGAGCCTGGCCAAGCTCTCGCCCAGCGATCCGCAGCGAGCGGTCGTCGAACAGCAAATTGCCAGTCTCGAGCGAGGTTCGACGCGGCCAGCGCTCCTCGGCGCTCAGCCCGGCATCCGCCAGCAAGTGATTGCGCTGTCCGCCACGCGCAACGAGCTGCTGGCCGCGATTGCATCGATTCGCGCGGCGGCGGCAACGCTGGAAACCAAGTACGCCGAGCTCGCCAGCCGCACCGAAGTGAGCGAGGCGCTTCGCCAGCTCGGCGACGATCAGCGGCTGGGCCCGGCCCGAAACTACGCCGCCGACCAGCCGCGGCTCGCCGAGTTCGAGCGTCTGGCGGCGACGGCGTGGGTGCCGATCTACTCGCTCGCGGGGCAGACGCGCGTCGCGGCCCTCGTCGGCGAGCGGACCCCGGTGACGTTCAGCTACACGAGCGCCAGCGATCAGCCGCTGGTGCTCACTCACTCGGCGGCCGAAGCAGCGGGAGTCATGCCCGACGCTGTGGCGCCGCGCGAAACGATCGAAGCCGCCCCGGGGCGTAAAGTCTCGGCCCAGAAGGTGACGATCCCGCAGCTGCGGCTGGGTAAGCTCCTGCTCGAAGACGCGAGCGGCTATGTCCTTGCGCCGGAGCACGAAGACGTGGGGAATCGGCTCGGTGGCCCGACGCTCAACGGACATGCCGTGCGGCTTGTGCCCGAGCGGCTGCGAATGTGGATCGACGCGGAACCGTAGGGCTTAAGGCGAACGATTCGCGCGCAGCGCACCTATCGCGCGAGCAGCTGCCAACTGAGCACGACCGCGCCCAGCGCGATGCAGTACCACGCGAACCAGCGAAGCTGGCCGCGCACGAGCAGGCGCTCGAGGAGCGCAATCGCGCCCAGGCCGACGACGAACGACACGAGCGCCCCGATCAAGAGCCAAGGCACAGGCGTCGAGATCGGCTCGCCGTCGCGAAACATCGACAGCCCTTCGAGCACTCCCGCGCCGGCAATTGCCGGAATCGCCATCAGGAATGAGAACGTCGCGGCTGAGGGGCGCGTGAGACCGACGCCTAGTCCTGCGGCGATCGTCGATCCGCTCCGCGAGAGGCCGGGCATGATCGCCGCTGCCTGACTGATGCCGATCACGAGCGCTCGCTGCCACGAGAGCTCTTGATACTCGCGAGCTCCCGCCGGCAAGCGGAGCGACCAGAGAATGGCGAGCCCCGTAACCGGGAACATGCAGCCGGCGACCAGCGGACTCTCGAGTAGGTCGCCATACCAGCGCTTGATCGTGAGGCCGACGACGACCGCGGGGAGCGTCGCAACGAAGAGCAGCACCAGCGTTTGCCGATCGGCCCCGAGCAGGCGAAGAATCCTGCGCCAATAATAGACGAGAATGGATCCGAGCGTTCCGAGATGCAGCACGATGCTCAAATCAAGCATCTTGGGGGGATTGGCACTGCCACCAAAGAGGAGTGGGGCTAGCACAACGAGATGCCCGCTCGAGCTAATCGGCAAAAACTCGGCAACTCCTTGCACAACGGCGAGCACGAGCACTTGCCATAAAGAGAATTGCATGGTTTCGGGCCAGAAATCTCGGCAACTTTGGGAAATGACCGATCCTGTCTCGGCGACAGCGAATGCGGCAGGCCAGTCGCGGATTGCCGCAAAGATTCGTAAGCATAGGTCAGAAACTGTCACTCTGTCAGTCCCGAGAAATAGTCCCCGTTGATCGTCTCGGCGAGTCCGACATAATGGCTAGTCGGAACATAGCTGCACTCAGCGGCTCTACTAGGTGGGGAGCTTTCCGGCTCCCTGCTGCCTTTTGGGGAAAAGGAGAGAAGGGTACGCGATGTATAAGAACCTCAGTCCCGACGCCCTCGGAATTTTTGGCCGCCAGGGAGAGATGCTGGAGATCACACTCACGCATCGCTTCAAGGGGTTGGAAATCGATGTCGTTGATTTGCTCAAGCGGGCGCAAGCGGCGAGCGTGCCGCAGGCTTGCAAGTATCTGGCAAGTGCGAAGATCGCCATCGGCGGTTACGACTTGCCGCTTCGCTGGTCGGGGTCCGACGCAGATTTTAAGACCGACCTGGCAGGGATCGAGCCGCTGCTCGAAATCGCCCGGACGCTGTCGGCCCAGCGGGCCTACACGACGGTTCGCCCGACGAGCGACGACCGGCCGTTTCACGAGAACTTTCAGTTTCACGTCCAGCGGCTGCAAACCCTGGCCGACACCCTCGCTCCGGCGGGAATCAAAGTCGGCCTGGCGTTTCAGGCGTCGGCGGCCGATCGGGCCGATGGCGGCTTTGAGTTCATCCATCAGGTCGATCCGCTGCTCCTACTGGTCAGCGCCGTGCAGCGGTCGAACATCGGCGTGCTGCTCGATACGTGGAGTTGGACGGTCGGCGGCGGCGATGCCGAGAAGGTTCGCTCGCTCAAAGCCAGTCAGATCATCGGCGTACGCCTGGCCGATATTCCGGCCGGAGTGGATCTCGCCACGATTCAGCCGCAGCAGCGAGTCCTGCCGCACGACGAAGGGCAGGTCGACTGCGTGTCGTACCTGAGCGTCCTGGAAGATATGGGCTACGACGGCCCGGTGACGGTCTCGCAGCACGCGAGCCACACTAAGGGACAAACCCGCGAATCGACCATCTCGAAGGCCTCGACGCTGCTCGACTCGCTCCTCACCACGGCCGGCGTGGCGGGGTTTGGGTCGCTGGCGGAAGCGAAGTAGTAGGTTGTCACTGGTCACTGATCATTTGTCAGTGGCTTAGACGCGGATTGCATTGTGAAATAAACGAGGGGAGTACCCGGCAAGGGTGCTCCCCTTTTTTCGTAGGTGTCATCGCCGCGTTGTCGGTGTCAGATTGTCACCGTTACGTTGCCTGCCGCGTCGCCGATTGGGGCGAATTGCGTTGCCTTGCCCTGCGGACATGCGCTCGAAAACGTCGCGGCGCGTCTCGGGTGTTGTTGACGAGAGAAGAAAGCAGCCGCGGATAAACGCTGATTAACGCCGACTCTTGAATGCGAGGCAGATTGGGCCGGGGCTTATGCCCTCCACCTGTCCAGATCCGCGTTCATCTGCGTAAATCTGCGGCCAAATCGAACCCCGGCTTACGCCGGAGCCGCGATTCGGTCTTTCCCCATCCACGTCCGCAGCACTTCCGGCACCGTGACGCTGCCGTCGGCCTGCTGGTAGTTTTCGAGGATTGCGATCATCGCGCGGGTGTTCGCCACGGCGGTGCCGTTGAGCGTGTGGACGAATTGCGTTCCCTTTTCCCCCTTCTTGCGGAAGCGGGTGTTCAGGCGGCGCGACTGGTAGTCCGTGCAGTTGCTGGTGCTCGTGATTTCGCCCCAGTCGCCGCTGGGCTTGCCGTCCTTTACCGTGCCGCGGCCAGGCATCCAGGCTTCCAAGTCGAACTTGCGATACGCGGGGCCGCCAAGATCGCCGCTAGCCGTATCGATCACGCGGTAGGGGATTCCCAGTCCATCGAAGATCTGGCACTCGATCGCCATGATCGCGTCGTGCATCGCGTCGCTCGCCTCGGGGGTCGTGTAGGCGAACATCTCGACCTTTGTGAACTGATGCACGCGGTAAATGCCGCGGGTCGCCTGGCCGTGGGCGCCCGCCTCGGTGCGGAAACAGTGGCTGAGGCCGGCGACCTTGATCGGCAATTGTTCCTCTTCGAGCGTGAGCCCCGAGTACATGCCGCCGAGCGTGATCTCGGCCGTGCCGACGAGCGAGAGGTCCGTGTTCTCGATCGAGTAGACCTGCGTTTCGCTGCCGCGGGGATTGAAACCGATCCCCTCCAGGATCTCGTTCCGGGCGAGGTCCGGCGTCGTGGTGAGCATGAACCCTTCGCGGATCAGCGTCTCGATCGCGTATCGCTGCAGGGCCAGATCGAGCAGCACGCCGTCGTTCTTCAGGAAGTAAAACCCGTGGCCGGTGGTCCGCGCGCCCGCTTCCAGATCGAAGAGCCCCAGCCGCTCGCCGATCGCCACATGATCGAGCGGCGTGAAGTCGAACGTGCGAATCGGCGTCTTCCCGCGGCGGATATCCTTGCTGTCCGCCTCGCCGCCGATCGGCGCGGCCGGATGCGTGAGATTCGGGATCGCCTGCTGCAGGGCGTGAACCTGCGTATCGAGCCGGTCGTGCTCGGCCTGGGCGGCGTCTTTCGCCTCGCGGAGCTGGCGGCCGGCGGCCTTCACCGTCTCCCGCTCGGCCGGATCCTTCGTCTGGCCGATTTTTTTCTGCGTTTCGTTGGCCTGTCGGTTGAGTTCTTCGACTTCCTGCAGCTTCTGCCGGCGAGCCGTTTCGAGCTGCACCAGCCGGGCGACATCGCACTTCACCCCTCGGCGGGCACAGTTCTCTTGAATGAGTGAGGCGTTTTCAACGATGAATTTGCGGTCGAGCATGGCGTCAGAGAGCAGGAGTCGGCGTCG
>JALORD010000173.1 GCA_025459145.1 Pirellulaceae bacterium
GACGACACGTAATGAAATGCCGCCCCTTCGGTGTCCCAGCGGCGGAACAGCTCTGCCATTCCTGGTACCGGCACAAACTGCCGCAGGAACGTGTTGGTAAGCAACGTGCGTTTGCAGGCCACGTAGGAATGCTTGAGCGTGTCGTCGATATCCGAAATGACGGAGACGCCCCGATCGGGCAGCAGGTACACGGGGCTGACTACCGACGGGGATCCCTGGTCGGGACGATGAACACCGAGGCTAATGCGTAGCGGCTTGCCCGAGGGAGCTGCGGCGGGAGTTATCGGCCCAGCATTGCCAGGCTCAGACGCCACAGGCAGCGACTCCAGCAACTCTGCGGGCAGTCGAACCGTGCCAAAGAAGTGTCCATTGGGGCGAGTCGGCTTCGGGATGACGTGCACCGCGTCGCCGAACTGCACGGAGTCACCGAACTGCACGGCAACCCGCTTTCCCTTCCCGTCGACGGCCAGAAAGCGGTCGATGCGGGCCCGAAACAAATCGCTGGCAAACTCCGACTCGGGAACCTGCATCGCCCGCTGGAGCAGTTTGAGCAGAAATCGTTTCCCGAGCGTTACCTTGCCGCTGGCAAATACTTCGCCATGGACCTGAATTCGCCAGTGCCGACCATCCGGCTCCAGGTGTCCCAGCGAAGGAAACAGCCTCGCGCAATCGGCTCCGTTCAAATCGGTAATGACCGATCTCCGGCGGGCGATGCGAGCTAGCAGCTTCACGGGCATGTACGGGCACCTGGGGACTACCACGGTTAGAACCGATCGGAGCGTCAGTTGTCAATTGTCGTTCTGGGGAGGGCAATCGCCACCCCAGGCTCGGCGCCCTCCACTCCTGCCGGGAGACGTCGCGGGATCGCCTGCGTCCATGCGGCAAATCGCGGCTGCCTGTTGGGGACTCCCCCCAACGGTTACTTTACCCCGATGGACGCGAACATCGTGATTCTCGGGGCCAGCGTGCGGGCGGCGGCGCAATCGGCGATCCGCGCCAGAATGTCTCCTTACGGGATCGATCTCTTTGCCGACCAAGACCTGCGGGCCGCCTGCCCGGCAACGCGCATTGACCGCTATCCGAGCGAATTCCTGCGGGCCTTGGCCGCGGCGCCCCACGTGCCATGGATGTATACGGGCGGGCTCGAAAACTACCCTCGCCTGCTCGCGCGTCTTGCCGCGCTGCGTTCGCTCTGGGGAAATGGGCCCGAGGTCTGCCGCCGCGTTCGCGATCCCGCTGGGCTGCACAATGTTTTGCTCCGCACAGGCTTTCGGACGCCAAATCTAAGAAGGCAGTCATCAGGTCTTACCGTGCCGGCGGCAGCGAGCGACCCTCGCAGCTTTGTCGTCAAACCGCGGCGAGGAAGCGGCGGACAGGGCGTCCGCTTCGCGCGGAAAACTGATCTGCCTCAGCCCCCTCCGAGTACCGTGCTGCAGCGCTACATCGCGGGAGAGTCGGGAAGCGCCGTGTTCGTCGCAGCTCGTGGACAGGCGACGCTCCTGGGAATTACCCGTCAGCTCGTGGGGCGCGATTTTGGCCTCCAGGCAGAATTTGCCTACGCCGGCACCATCGCCCCGCTGGTCGTCTCTCCCGAGGAACTGCAAACACTGGAGCGTCTCGGCAGAGTCCTGGCCCGCGAATTCGGTCTCGTTGGGCTGTTTGGCGTCGACTTCGTGCGTGCGCACGGCGAAGTCTGGGTCATTGAGATCAACCCGCGCTATACGGCTTCGGTCGAAGTGCTGGAACGCGTGCACGGATTGCCACTCGTGGCCTCTCATGTCGAAGCGTGCACGGTCGGCAGCTTGCCGCACGACGGGCCGCGGCCCGATGGCGGTGATAGCCCCGAGTTTGCCGGCAAACTCATCGTATACGCCCGCCGCACCGTCGTAATCCCTCAGGAATCAATCGGGGCCGATCTGGCGGACATTCCCTCAGCTGGCCAAACCATCCACCCAGGACATCCGATCGCGACCGTCTTTGCCGCGGGACGCAGCCACGACGAAGTCTTTGAGCGTCTGCGGGCCCGCGCCGACGCTCTTCATTCGCAGCTCGAGATTACCGAAGGATTCAGTACTTGATGATGCTGAAAGACTCGTACGGCTGAATCGCTTCGACCCCCTTGAGCGCAGTCAGCTCGATGGCAAAGGCGCACCCGACAATCGTGGCTCCGGTCCGCTTCAAGAGTTCGCAGCATGCCTTGACCGTCCCGCCGGTGGCCAGCAGGTCGTCGACCACGAGCACGTTGTGTCCGGTGGCGACCGCGTCCACATGCATTTCGAGCGTGTCGCTGCCGTATTCGAGCGCGTAGTGATAGGTCAGCCTCTCGAAGGGCAACTTGCCCGGTTTCCGCACCGGCACGAAGCCCGTGCCGAGTTCGACCGCCAGCGGTGCCGCAAAGATAAATCCGCGCGCCTCCGCCGCAACGATCGTATCGATCTTCTTGCCGCGATAGGGTTCGGCCAGACGGCGGATCACCTCCCGAAACGCTTTAGCATTGCTCAAGAGGGGCGTCACATCGCGAAACAGGATGCCCGGCTTGGGAAAGTCGGGAATATCGCGAATGTACTGCTTCAGATCGAGCGCTCGCGAATCGGTCTTAGTGCTCGTCATGGAACGCTCCGGTCGGGGGAAGTATCGAATTGCCTCAGGCGAGAATATACGTGCGACGCGACCGCTCTGAAAGGCACGAACGACAGGCGAAAGACACGCGAGCTGCCGCTGCAATTCACCGCGCGAAGTTCCACGAATCGCGCCCGTACCGCTCGGCCACTAGGAATTTTGTCCGCTCGACGGGCCAGTCGGACATCGTTTCGCTGGCGCCGAATGCAGCCGCCAGACGGGCGGCGAGCGCTTCGCGCGGCACCGAGAGGTTAGCCACAAACTCCTGATGCGGCCGATTCTCGCGATAATCGGGAACGCGCGGGGGCACACCCAAAAGCGACGAGATCAGCGACAAATCGAAGTCGTAGAGCAGCGTACCGTGGTACAGCAGGTGCTCTCGCTTGCAACGGAGGCTGTTGCCGGAGAACTTCCGTCCATCGCGGGCCAGGTCGCTCGTCCCGCAAATGTCGGCGGCGATACCCAGCGTCGACAGCCCGGCCGCAATCCGACTCAAAACATACTGGTGCGCCTGGTCGAGCATGCGCAGTTCAGGATGCCGGGCATAACTCAGCACGACGGCGTACATCAGACAGCCGGGACCGGTCACAATCGCCGCCCCGCCGCTCACGCGCCGCAGGACGGGAACGGCTCGCCGCCGGCACTCGTCCTGCTGTACCTCGACGGCCACCTGCGACGAGCGGCCCACCACAACCAGGGGAGCGTGTGGTTCCCACAGTCGGAGGATTTCGCCCCCGTCGCCGCCATCTTCGGCCAGGTCGAGCAGTGCCTCGTCGAGGGCCAGGTTTGCGGCCGGATCGGGACACGTCAGATCGAGCCTCAACATGCCGCAAATATCGATCTGGCAAATGGTTGCGTCATCCGGTCCCGTTGACGCTCCAGGCCGGCATCCTACACTTGGAAGGATACGATTCTCCGCGGAGTTTTGCTATGTCCCTGCCGAAGGCTGTCCCGTCCAAGCCCCCTTCCGACCAGGACGGACAGTCCCCGGCTGCCGGCGTTTCGCTGCCTCCGGTCGAAGCGCCGACCGGCACGTTCATTCTGCAGCTCTTTTTGATTCCGCTGTTGATCGTGGCGATCGTGGTGATGGTCTGGCTGCTCTTCAGCTGGATGGCCAATATGGGGCAGGACAACCCCAAGAGCCTGGTAGAGGCACTCGCCCGCGGTGACGACAGCAGCTGGCAGCGGGCTTATCAGCTCGCCGATCTGCTCCGCAGCCCCGATCCCAAGTACGACGCGCTCCGCCGCGACTCATCTTTGGCCAACCAATTGGCGGTGATGCTCGAGCAAGACTTGAAGGTGCCCGTTGAAGGGGACGCGGCTCGCGTCCGAGTGATGCGGCGGATGTTCCTCTGCCGGGCGCTCGGCTCCTTCGAAGTGACCGAGGGTTTGCCCATCCTGATCGAAGCGGCCAAATCCCAGCGAGACCCTGTCGAGGCGGAGGTGCGGTTGGCAGCGATCGAGGGGATCACCACGCTCGCCGATCGGAACGGTCCCGAGTCGTTTCAGGCCGATCCGCAGGTGATGCAACTCTTGCTCGCGGCCTCGCGCGAGCCCGATGGCAACGATCCTGCGCCGGTGACGACGCGCGACGGTCAGCCGACGACTTTTCGCCCCCAATCCGAGATTCGGGCGGTGGCCGCCTACGCCTTGGGAGTGATCGGCGGCGAGGAGGCGCTCGCTCGTCTAAAAGTCATGCTGAGGGCCGAGGCGTATTCCAATGCCCGGTACAATGCCGCCACTGGCTTGGCCCGCCACGGCGATCCGGCCTGCGTGATCGGGCTCAAGGAAATGCTCGACCCGGAAAACGAACGGGCGGCGAGCGACGAAAACAACGATCGGGACAAAGACCGTAAGCGAGCGACGGTCCTGATGAATGGCATTCGCGCAGCGCTCGTTTATGCCGACGCCAACCCTGCCGCCGACCTGACCGAGCTCAAGGCGGCCCTTGAAAAGCTCGCGAGCGCACCTCTAACGAGCATCCAGACCGATCGCAGCAGAATTCAAAGTTCGGCCCAAGAGGCTCTGCGGTTGATCGAAGCGAAACCAACTTCTCGGTCTTGAATTGGCGGGCGGTGCCATTCAAACTTGTCTCGGTTCGCGCACACGACCGACACGCGAGTCCGGCTCGATCGCTCGCCTGTCGCCAGTCCCCCCGCGCCTCAGTTGTTTGATTCCCCTCGCTTGCCCGGCAGTCGGCCATCATGAAAAAACTTACGAGCGGAGGCGGTTGGCAAGCGATCTGGTATACGCTCAAAAAGTCGCGGCAAATGGGGGGCCTCGCCCGACTTTGGCAAGCGATGCGGAGCAAGAACGCATGCAAGACTTGCGCACTGGGAATGGGCGGCCAGAAGGGGGGCATGGTCAATGAAGCCGGGCGGTTCCCGGAGGTCTGCAAGAAGTCGCTGCAGGCCATGGCCGCCGATATGCAGGGGGGCATTCAGCCGGAGTTCTGGCGCACGTACTCCACCACCCAATTGCAGAAGTTCTCGCCTCGCGAACTCGAATCGTGCGGCCGGCTGACACAGCCGGTGATTCTGGAACGTGGAAAGCAGTATTACCACGCGATCCACTGGGATGCGGCACTCGCGCGGATCGCCAGTAAACTGCGATCGATTCGCCCCGATGAATCGTTTTGGTACTTCAGCGGCCGGTCGAGCAATGAAGCGGGCTTCCTGCTGCAACTATTCGCCCGAATCTACGGGACGAACAACGTCAACAACTGCAGCTTCTATTGCCACCAGGCGAGCGGCGTCGGCATGGCATCATCGCTGGGAACCGGCACCGCGACGGTCACACTCGACGATGTCGAACATGCCGATCTTGTCTTTCTGATCGGCGGCAACCCACCCAGCAATCACCCCCGGCTGATGACCACGCTGGCACACATCCGCAATCGGGGCGGGGCGGTGATCGTCATCAATCCGGTCGTGGAACTGGGCCTCGTGAACTTCAAAGTTCCCAGCAGTCCGTGGAGCTTGCTGTTCGGCAGCGAAATCGCCACGCACTATGTGCAGCCGCATATTGGCGGCGATCTCGCCCTCCTGGCGGGAATCGCCAAGCGGATTGACGAGCTCGGCGCGCAGAACGAGCCTTTTCTCCGCGAGCATTGCCAGGGTTACGAATCGTGGCTGGCCAACCTGCGTGCGCTCCCCTGGGCCGAGATTCAAGCCAAGTCCGGAGTCGGACCCGAGGACATCAACGCGATCGCCGAACGCTACGCCGCGTCGAAACGAGTCGTCTTCGCCTGGACGATGGGAATCACGCATCACGCCCATGGTGTCGCCAATGTGCAGGCGATCGCGAATCTGGCGCTCATGCGGGGTATGGTCGGCCGGCCCGGCGCGGGCCTGTTGCCGATTCGCGGGCACTCGAACGTGCAGGGAATCGGCAGCATGGGAGTGACGCCGAAACTCCGCGACGCGATCCTCCAGTCGCTCGAACGCGAGTATGGCGTGCAACTGCCCACCACGCCGGGTCTCGACACACTCGGCTGTATGGAAGGGGCTCACGCGGGCCGCCTCAAGTTCGGCCTCTGCCTGGGGGGGAATCTTTACGGATCGAATCCCGACGCCCGCTTCGCCGCCGAGTCGCTCAGCCGGCTCGACCAGCTCGTGTATTTGAGCACGACGCTCAACACGGGACATGCTCATGGCCTGGCGGCTGAAACGATCATTCTGCCGGTGCTGGCTCGCGACGAAGAGCCTCAGCCGACGACGCAGGAATCGATGTTCAATTACATTCGCCTCTCGGAGGGAGGCGTCCGGCGGCACGAAGGGCCGCGGAGCGAAGTGCAGGTGATTGCGGAGCTGGCGGCCCGCACGCTTGATGAACCGCTCCCCGCCAGCGAGTCTTCCACCCCCAATACAGCCGCCCAGAGCCTGCTCGATTGGCAATCGATGCAAGACACGGGCAAGATTCGCGAAGCGATTGCCAAGGTCGTCCCCGGCTTTGAGCAACTCGCCACAATCGACCAGACGAAAAAGGAATTCCAGCTTCCCGGCCGGACGTTCCACGAAGCGAAGTTCCCCACGCCCGACGGCCGCGCGATCCTGCACATCCACGAGCTGCCCGAACTAGCCGGCGGACCTGGCGAGCTTCGGCTGATGACCGTTCGGAGCGAAGGTCAGTTCAATACGGTCGTCTACGAAGAGGAAGACATCTATCGCGGGCAGGAGCGGCGGGATGTCATCCTGCTGCATCCCAGCGACCTGGAGCGGCTCGGGCTCGCACCTGACCAGCGGGTCACCGTACGGAGCGAGATCGGCACGATGACCGGCATTCTGGCCCGTCCCTATCCGGAAATCCGCGCCGGCAATGCCCTGATGTATTACCCCGAGGCCAATGTGCTCGTCCCGCGCACGGCCGATCCGCTTTCGAAGACCCCGGCGTTTAAGAGCGTTTTGATCAAGGTCGAAGCGCCGGTGATGCTGGCCAGCAACCGCTGACGCTCCGCTCGCCGACATCGTTGCACTCGTCACTCGGGGTGGTTTTGCTCGCTTGACTGCGCAGCGAGGTCGCGATTCCAATGCACGCAGCCCACTGCAGGCGGTAAGGAACGGCGATGACCCCTCGCGCGGCGGCAAATCGATCGGCCAGCAAACGCCCGGCTGCAAAGCAGTCGATGCGTTTCTCGCTCCGCTCGTTGTTTCTCGTCAGCGTGATGATTGCCCTGCCGCTCTTGTTGCTGGCGAACCTGCGGGGGAATCGGCGGCTCGAGGATAGTCTCGGTTCGCCTGTGTATATATTCGCCGGTATTGCAGCGGTTGTCGCATCCGCAGCCATCGGCAGCGCCCTGGGACACAAGGTGGGAACGATCGCCACGGCGCTGGCTGCGGGGATCGCCTGGATCGCGCTCGTCGTCCTGCTAAGCGGATTTAGCGTCGCTTTGGCTCGCTTGGCGCCGGGCCATGTGGCCGTAGCCGTACTCACCGTCGCCGCAATTGCGATCGCGGTGTACAGGCAGCGCGACCCTCCGGACCTCATCCCGCCCGATTACTATTCCCGGCTGCTCGATGTCCGCGACCAGGTTCGGCAAGAGAAGCGGACGAGTGAATCCAGTGCCGGAGCAACTCCCAAGTCTGCGGACGGCGAACACCCGAGTGACGGTGGAGCTTGAGGCGAATCGGCAATCGGACTCGTATCTCTTTCTGGCCCCGCGCCTGTCTAACCACTCGTCTAGCAGCGAATGAAGTTCCCTCTTCCGCCTGCCGAGCGACCCGCGCAGTTCTCGCTGCGGCACGTGTTCGCGCTGATATTGGTGCTAAGCGTTTGTCTCGCGCTCGTTACGCAACTGCGTCATATCGGCTGGGCCGTGTCGGTCGGCGTCGTGGGCCTGGCGGTCGGTTGGTGGCGGCGCGACTGGCGGCTGTCGGCTGCTGCAGGGACGGCGCTATGCATCTTCTTTCTGACGTACGTGGCGAGTTGGGTGCGGATGCGCCAAGATCCAGTAATGCACTCTCATCCCGCAAGTGAGACTATCTTCGTTCTGCGCAGCACGGCAGCGGCACTTGCGGAATATGAGGCGATTTTTGATGCGTACCCCGAAGACTTGGATGAACTGGAAATCAAGTTTACGCCGCAGCGGGCAGCGATTGACGGCTGGGGCGAACTGCTGAAGTACGAGCGGCTTGGAGACGAGTTCAAGCTGGTTTCCCTGGGGCGCGACCGGCGGCCCGGCGGATTAGGATTGGATGCCGATTTCCTCTTGCACTCCCGCGCGCCGTCGAATATCGAGTTTGCACCGTTGACTCTGAGACAATTCCTCTACGAAGCCGCAGGTTCGATCGGCAATACAGCCGTGAGAGCAGTCCGCGACGTCCTGGTCGGCGCCGTCGGTGGCGTCAAGCAAGTTGCCGGTGCGGTGCACCCGACCTAGCCTCTCCTCTACCCTTCGCGTAGCTGCTCGGCGCGGTCGGTTGCCTCCCAGGGCAGGCCCATGTCGAGGCGTCCGACGTGCCCATAAGCGGCCAGACGCCTAAAGAAGCCGCCTCGAAAGGTCCGCGAGAGTCGGCGCAGTTTGAACTGTGCGGCGATGCCGGCCGGCCTGAACTCGAAGTGACGCTCCAGTCTCGCGGCGATCTCGTCGTCAGTCACCTTGCCGGTACCAAACGTTTCCACCTGAATGCTGACGGGTCGAGCGAGACCGATTGAGTAGGTGAGAAGGACCTCGCATTCGGCCGCGAGCCCCGCCGCCACTACATTCTTCGCGGCATAGCGCGCGGCGTAGTTGCCGGTGCGGTCAATACGGGTGGGATCCTTACCGGACAACGCCGCGTCGGTCTGGCGCGAGAATTGTCCATAGGTGTCGATGGCGTTCTTGCGCCCCGTCAGTCCGGAATGCACTGCCGGGCCCCCGGCAAGCAACGTCCCTTCCGGATTGATGAAGATCCGGGTCGCTTGATCGGGGTGGATCTCCTCGCCCACGAACGCAGGTTCGACTACAAGCTCCATCAGCGCGTCGCGCAGGCTTGCGGGGCGTGGCGTTCCCCCCGCGAGGGAGGCAGCCAGCGTCACGCTGTGGACGCGTCGCGGAATGCGGCTGTGGAATTCGACCCCGACCTGCACCTTCCCGTCCAGGCCGAGAAAAGCGGCACGGCGCTGTAGCCTGACCGAGGCAAGCCGCCGTGCGAGCTGGTGCGCGAGCCACAGCGGTTCCGGAATCATGGCCGCGTTATAGGCACATGCGTAGCCGAACGCATTGGTCATGTGCCGCGCCACCATGGCGTCGATTGCCGACTCGTCGAGCTCGGATTCGTCCGACATTGCCCGGCACAACGGATTGAGCTCCGTGAGATTGGTCACGACGGTACAGCTGCGCGCGTTGAAGTCTTCGCCGTTGTAACCGACCTGGCTGATTACCTGGCGGGCCGCGTCAGTGACGTCAACGGTCGCTACTGAAGCGAAATGCGAGGCGATAAAGAGAATTCCATTCGCGACCGCGCACTCCGCGACGACGCT
>JALORD010000627.1 GCA_025459145.1 Pirellulaceae bacterium
GAACTCGCGGCCCAGGTCGAGGAATCGGTGCGGATCTACGGCCGCTACCTACCCCTGAACACCATGGTGATGTTCGGCGGAGTCGGTATCCAGCCGCAGATCGACAAGCTGAAAGTGCGCATCGACATTCTGGTCGCGACGCCAGGCCGACTGCTCGATCACGTCGGCCAGAAAACCGTCGATCTGGCCGGCGTAGAAATCCTGGTCCTGGATGAAGCGGACCGCATGCTGGACATGGGCTTCATCCGCGACATTCGGAAGATCCTGGCGCTGTTGCCGAAGCACCGGCAGAACCTGCTGTTCTCGGCGACGTTCTCGGACGAGATCCGGGCGTTGGCCGACAACCTGCTGCACAAGCCGGAATACGTGGAGGTGGCGCGTCGCAACGCCGCGTCCGAGCTGGTGGATCAGACCGTGCATGTGGTCGATCAGAAGCACAAACGCGATCTACTCTCGCATCTGATCCGCCATCACGACTGGGAGCAGGTGCTGGTCTTCACGCGGACCAAGCACGGTGCAAACCGTCTGGCCGAGAAACTGGTCAAGGACGGCATTTCAGCCGCCGCGATTCACGGCAACAAAAGCCAGTCGGCGCGCACCCAGGCGCTGGCCAAATTCAAGGACGGCTCCCTGCCGGTTCTGGTTGCAACCGACATCGCGGCACGCGGCCTCGACATTGATCAACTGCCGCGGGTCGTCAACTTCGAACTGCCGAACGTGCCGGAAGACTATGTCCATCGGATCGGCCGCACCGGACGGGCCGGCAGCACCGGCTCGGCGGTTTCGCTGGTGGATGCCGAGGAATTCAAACTGCTGCGCGGTATCGAGCGCCTGCTAAAACGGGAGATCCCCAAAGTGCGGGTGGAAGGTTTCCTGCCCCCGGCCGTGGTGGAGGAAGCATCCCGGCCTGCGCGGCCCCGGCGCGACGAGCGGCGAGGTCCGGCGCGTCCGGCCCCGCGCAGTGGCCCGCAAGCGGTGGACGGCAATCGTCGCCCCGCCCCCAGAAGCGAACCTGCCCGGCAAACCCCGACGACCTCGGCGGCCCCAGCGCCGCGGCGACGCGCCGAACCGGAAGTCGCCTCGCTGTTTTCGCCCAAGCCAACCCATCGGGGCCGCTGATGCGGCATCGGGCGGTTGCGCAGGGCGTTTGATGCTCCAGGCTCCCGTGACCGCCCGAACCGAACGTCTGCCGACCGACACGCGATGAGCGCCAGCCGGGAATCCTGGTCGTGGCATTCGGCCTTGAAGCTGCTGATCCTGGCGCTGCTGACGATCGACACCTTCGCATTCGCGCTCGGCGGACGCCTGAGCGCCGCGCTCGATGCAATCGCCTGGCTGATTCTGCTGGTGCTGTTCGAGTGGGAAGCCACCAGCCGAACGCGATCGCTCGGGGCCTGGACAATCAGGACACTCGAAGCGGTGCGTGCGCTGGCCATCGTCGGCGTCGCGGTCGCCGCGGTCGCCTTTCTGGAAGAGGGCATCTGGCTGGACGTCGCGAATTCGGCGTTGTGGATCAGCGTCGTGGTGCTGCTGGAAATCGAAGTCCGCTTCCCGTTAATGGTCATGCTGAGCCGGCCGCTGTTCACCGGCCTGGCTTATACCCTGTACGGTGGGCTGGGCTTGCTGGTACTGGTCTGGGCCTGGCGCGGCGAATGGCTGGATGCCTACGATGCACTAATCTGGCTGATCGCATTCGCGATCATCGAAATGGACATGCTGAAGCTCGCCGACCGGTCCGCACCGACACCGGGGACAGAACAGCGCATGGTGCGCCCACGAATAATCGACAAGCTCTGAAGCTATGACCTTCTGCCTAGGCATCAAACTGGAATCCGGGCTGCTGGCGATCGCCGACACCCGAATCACATCGGGCACCGAATACATCACGGCCCGCAAGGTCACCGTGCATCAGTCGAACAAGCACAGCCTGTTTCTGATGACGTCCGGCCTCCGTTCGGTGCGCGACAAGGCAGTGACCTATTTCGAGGAAGTGCTGGAGCAGCAGGACACCCATTTCGACAAGCTCTACAAGGCGGTCAACGCGTTCGCCGGCCAGGTGCGACGGGTCGCCGAGGAAGACGGCAAGGCACTGCGCAACGCCAACATCTGGTTCAACCTTTATGCGCTGGTCGGCGGGCAACTCGAGAACGACAAGGAACACAAACTCTACATGATCTACCCGGAAGGAAACTGGGTGGAGGCGGCGGAATCCTCGCCGTACTACATCATCGGCGCGACCGGCTATGGCAAGCCGATTCTCGATCGTGCCTTGCGCTACAGCGATCCGCTGGACTGGGCGCTCAAGGTCGGTTATCTGTCGTTCGACGCGACCCGCACCAGCGCCACCGATGTCGCATTTCCTCTCGACATCGTGCTCTACCCGCGCGACTCCTACCGGATGGCGGAACACCGCTATACCGAAGAGGATTTCCGCGAAATCGCCGACTGGTGGCAGGAATGGATCCGGCGGGGCGTCGCGGAAATGCCGGCCACCTGGCTGGAACAGATCTTCTCCCGCCTCCGCCCTTGACGAACCGGGACCCGACCAACCGGCCGATGCGCTCTACACCGGCACGTTTTCCGGGCAGCGGAGTCGCACTGCTTCCCGAATCAGCTGCGCGACTCGCTCGGTCCCGGGACCTGCCGCATCACGGTCGGCGAAGATCAGATACAGCATCGCCCAGCGTTCCGATCCCTCCACCAGCGGCAATGGTTTCAGCGCCCCGCTGACCAGTTCGTCACGGATCACTTCCTCGGGATACCAGGCGTAGCCGAGACCCATGCAGGCCGCACGGATCGACG
>JALORD010000628.1 GCA_025459145.1 Pirellulaceae bacterium
GCCGACCGATCCGCTCGAATTCGCCGACCAAAAGCCGTACAAGGATCGCCTCGTCGCCGAGCAAAAGCGGACCGGCCTGACCGATGCGGCGCTCACTGGCGGCGGCATGATCCGCGCCCGCCGCGTGGCGTTCGGCGTCACCGATTCGGCGTTCATCATGGGGAGCATGGGCTCGGTCGTCGGCGAACGGCTGGCGCGGCTGATCGAGCGGGCCACCGAGGAGAACCTGCCGCTCATCATCGTAAGCGGCTCCGGCGGCGGCGCCCGAATGCACGAAGGCATTCTCTCGCTGATGCAGATGGCCAAGGTGTCAGCGGCGCTGGCTCGCTACGACTCGGCCGGCGGACTCTTTATCTCGGTCCTCACGAACCCGACGATGGGAGGCGTGGCCGCCAGCTTCGCGTCGCTGGGCGATCTGGTGTTTGCCGAGCCCAAGGCGCTCATCGGCTTTGCCGGCCCGCGAACGATCAAAGCGACGATCCGCCTCGAGCTTCCCAAGGGCTTTCAGACGAGCGAGTTCCTGCTCGAACGGGGCTTTGTCGACCGCATTGTGCCCCGCTCGCGCCTGAAGAGCGAAATCGCCCGGGCGATCGACTACTGCGGCAAGTAGGCGGCGGCAGGAAAGTGGGCTGCTCAGGCCGCTGAGCAGGCGGTGCCGCGCGAAGAGATTGAGCGCTAGTTTAGCCGAATTCAATCGCCGCGTTTATCCGCACTTCAGGCCTCCGACCGGCGTCGGAGGCCCACTTTGCGTCGGCAGCAACTTCCTATCGCTCGGCCTCGAGCGTCGCGTTCATCGCTCGGCCTCGAGCGTCGCGCTCATCGCACCCTTGCACCGCGCAATCAGCTTGTCGGGCCCGAAGGCATGAATCTGATCGCGTTTCAGCTCGGCATGTTCGAGCGTCGTCGTCAGGCAGATCGCCTTGCCCAACTTGTCGACTTCCTTGGCGATCAGGTATCCCTTCTCTTTGTCGTGATTGAACAGCTTCTGCATCATTTCGATGACGTACTCGTACGAGTGGTCGTCGTCGTTCCACAGGATCACGTGATAGCGGGGCTGACGGCGCGGCGGCTTTTTCTTCGTATCGGCCTTGGCTTTGCGTTTGGGCTTGTTGACCGGCGGCTCGGCCACGGCCACATCTTCCTCGGACTCAGCGGCTTGTCGGCTCACGAAAATCAATCTCCTGTCCCGGTGTACATTCGGCGAGCGAGTTGGCACCTTCCACAGGGCCATGGGGCGCTCGGCGAGGCCGATAGACGGTCGTCGACCGGCCCCATTATATTGGCCACCACCGCTCCTTTCCATGGAATGCCCCTGCCCGCCCGACCTGCCTGGACGACATGGACGATATCGATGCCTACCTGTCGGCCCAGACCGCTCGGTTTGAAGACGACCTGTGCGAGCTGCTGCGGATTCCCAGCATCAGCGCCGATCCGGCGCAGGCACCCGCGATGCGCGCCGCGGCTGATTGGGTTGCTGGGCAGTTCCAGGCGATGGGTTTGCCGGCGGAGTTAATTCCGGCCAGCGGCCCGCCGCTTGTTTACGCCGAAACGCCCAAAGTCCCCGGACAACCGACGGTCCTCGTCTACGGCCATTACGACGTGCAGCCGGTCGAACCGCTCGAGGAGTGGCTCAGTCCGCCGTTTGAGCCGACGAAGCGCGGCGGGAACATCTACGCCCGCGGCGCGACCGACGATAAGGGGCAGATGCTGACCCACGTGCTGGCGGCCCGCGCCTGGATGGCAACCCGCGGCCAGTTGCCCGTGCAGCTCAAGTTCCTGATTGAGGGGGAGGAAGAAGTCGCCAGCGAAGGGTTGAATGCGTGGCTGGCGACAGATGCCGCCCGCCAGAAGCTGGCCTGCGATGTGGCGGTAATCAGCGACACGTCGCAGTTTGGCCCCGGACAGCCGGCGATTACCTATGGCCTGCGCGGCATTGCCTTTTGCGAGATCGCCGTCCGCGGCCCGCGGCAGGATCTGCACAGCGGCACGTTCGGCGGCGCGGTCACCAACCCGATCAACACGCTTTGCAAGCTGCTGGCGTCGCTCGTCGATGATCAAGGCCGTGTGACAGTTCCCGGCTTCTACGACGCGGTCGTGCCGCTGTCGGACCAGGAGCGGAAGCAACTGGCCGAGCTGCCATTCTCCGATGAAAAATTTCGGGAGCAGATTGGCGTCGCCGGAACGACGGGTGAGAGCGGCTACACGACGCTCGAACGCCGCTGGGGCCGGCCGACGTTCGATGTGCACGGCATCTGGGGCGGCCAGCGAGAAAGCAAAACGGCGATCCCGGCCCGCGCGGGAGCCAAGTTCAGCTTTCGCCTCGTTCCGAACCAGGATCCCGAGCGAATCATCGCTGCCGCCCGCGACTTTCTGCTCACGCAATGCCCGCCGGGCATCGAGCTCGAAGTGAGCGGCCGCGGGGCCGAGGGAGTCGTCGTGCCGCTCGACTGCTCGTACATGGCGGCCGCCAGCCGGGCGATCGAGCGGGGCTTTGGCCGCGCGCCGGTCTTCATCCGCGAGGGGGGCTCGATCCCGATCGTGACGAACTTCCGCCGCCGGCTGGGGATTGATACGCTGCTCTTGGGCTGGGGCCTGGACGACGATAACACCCACAGCCCGAACGAAAAATTCTCGCTCGCCGATTTCCATCGGGGAATCAAGGCGAGCTGCCATTTGTGGCATGAATTGAGTAAGTCCACTTCGTAATGCTTCGATTTCCGATAGGCTGGGTGCAAGCCGACGCCGACTCCTGCTCTCTGACGCCATGCTCGACCGCAAATTCATCGTT
>JALORD010000629.1 GCA_025459145.1 Pirellulaceae bacterium
TTTCGTCTCCTTCGCCCACGCGACCTGCTCTTCGGTGGGCCGCCGCCAGCGGAGCGTCGGCTCGCGGTAGCGGGCGTCGAGCCGGACATCGCGCTGGTACGTTACCTTGTCGAGCGCGGTATGGACCTTCGCGGCCACATCGTGAGCCACGTGCCGCATCTGCGCGTACGGCTCTTGCCGCGGACGGGGAGTGCGGAAGTTGATGTTGTTGATATCGCCGCTCGTGCCGTTGGCCATCATGGCCACGAAAGGCGGATCGAGCTGTTCGGCGTCCACGAGCTGTTTCAGTCGTTCGCTGAACATACCGAAATAATCGGCCGAGATATCGGCCCCTCTCACGCCGCCGACATAGTGCAGCGAGTACGTTGCGAACACGGAAATCGGCTTTCCATCCGGTTCGCGCACCGCAATGATCGACACCGTCGGGTCGGTCGGACCCGCGGGCTCGGTGAGGTTCGGGCTGCCGGCGGGCGGATTCATCTTCACCTGATCGATCCCGCCGAACGGATTCTCGGGCACCGTCCCCGGCTTCATGTACCAGCGGCGGTTGAAGACGTGCTCGGGGGCCTCGGCCGTCGTGAAGCCGATTTCAGCCGGCCGCAGGGAATTCACAGCCCGCTGCACCCCATCAGCGATCCGTTGCGCGACAAACGTTTGATAGTCGTCGAGCGGCACATCCATCTTCAGGCGATCCTTGCCCAGAGCGCTACTGGCCGAATGCGTGTGCGTGCCCGAAATTAGTACGTGCGACCGCGGAATCTTCAGCCGCTCCTCGATCAGCTGGCGAGCTTCGCTGCTCAACTTGCGATCGAGACCCAAGAGGTCGCAGACGACAATCGCGAGACGTGTCTTCCCATCGTCGAGCACGAGGCACCGGGCGTGCAACTCGTCGTGAACGTGAGTCGACGGATACGGGGCAAAGCCGCCGATGATCGGCTGTCCGAGCGGCGGCGTAATATTGCTCGTCGCCGCCCCGGCCTGCAGTTCGCCGGCGCGGGAGGCCAGGCCGCCAAACAGCAAGATGGCACTCGCCAGAAACGCCGTCGAGTATCGCAATGAGAACATGGTACGTCTCCTCTCCCGGAAACTCGGTTGGTGGGCGGACATCAGCGAACCAGCGTTTCCGCAATGGCCGTGGTGCTCAGTAAATCGCGCAGTTGCTTCTGTTGGGCCTCGGTAAGCGCGGCCCGGGGGAACGCGCAGTTCACATGGTCGATGAGCCCCTGCCAGTAGAGAATCTGCTTCGAGGCGGCGAGCCCCTGCGACATCAGCAGCGGTTCGATGATGTCGTTGGCCCGCTTCTGTGCGGCGACCGCTTCCGCGAACTGGCCTGCCTGGCAGTGCCGATACACCTGCATGATCAGCTCGGGCATGAAGTTGTACGTCGTGCCGATCCCGCCGTGCGCGCCGACCTGCAGGCCGAGGGCGAGCGCCTCGTCCTGGCCGTTGTAGAGAATCTGATCGGGGCTGAAGCGCGTGAGCAGCCGCTGCATGACGTAGAAGTCCGGCGCGGTGTATTTGAACCCGGCCACGTTCGGCAGCGCGAGAAGCTGCGCGAGCTGCACGAACGAGTGCTGCTGGCCGGTGAGGCTGGGAATGAAATAGGCCACAACCGGCAGCGGGCTCTCGCTAGCGAGCTGCGTGTAGAACGATTTCACCTCGTCCCACGAATATCCTCCGGCAAACGGCGGAATGCTGCTCACGGCATCAGCACCCACACGCCCCGCATGCTGGGCCAGTTCAAATGCCTTCGAGGCCTGAATAGCACCAACGTGCACAATGACCTGCCCGTGCCCTTTCGAACGGCTGACGGCAATCTCGACGATCCGCCGCCGAATCTCGAAGTCGAGATAGATTCCTTCGCCCGTGCTGCCGGTCACATAGAGGCCGCCGACTCCCTTGGCGTAGAGATGGTCGATCAGCCGTTCGGCACTCTTCTCGTCGAGCGAGCCATCAGGAGTCAGCGGCGTCACGAGAGCGGGGAGGATGCGATTGTCTGTCTTCAGGAGGGGATTCATGGGGTTGGGCGGTTGTCAGTTGTCATTCGGTCACAGGTCATCGGTCATTCGCAGTGTACTTCGTCCAAAGTCAATCGTCTTTCGTCGGTGCGGGCACGGGGCGTTTCATGACTTCCCACCAGGTGAAGCGGTCGCCGTGATGCGGTCCGCCGGTATCGGCAAACTGCGACCAGGCCCACGCCAACACAAACCCAAACACGCACGGCACTCCGATCGCCCAGGAGATCGACAGGTCGTAGGGCGTCCTAAAAATCTCGCGGCAGTAGCTCCACAGAATCGACAGCACGAGCGCCCCGATCACGGCTGGGAACGCACTGCGGCCCGTAGCCCGCGGCTGAAACATGCCAATCAAGAACAGCGCTCCTAGTGGTCCCAGGAACATGTTAAACGTCCGGGGCATCAGGTCGATGATGTTCTTGCCCGAGGAACTGGCCATCGCGGCAACGACCAAGGCGATGAGCGTCGTCAGGACGCCCATACCGAGAGTGAGCAGCCGGGCCATGATCAACCGGTGTCCGGCGACGCTCGTCGGCTGTTCGGTGACTTGCTCAATGCTCGCTGCCGCGGAATCGAGCGATTCGCTGGCCGCACCGCGCCGCCGATGCTCGAGCAAATCCTGCGAGGCCACGGCGGTGACGCTGTTTACTCCCGAGACCAGAGTCTGCATGGCGTCGCAGAGGAAGTTCGCCAGGATGAGGCCGCCAAATCCGATTGGCAACTGGTTCGCGAAAAAGTGAGGCATGAGCTTGTCCCCCACCTCGGTCGGC
>JALORD010000174.1 GCA_025459145.1 Pirellulaceae bacterium
CCCCACCTGCTCGGCCGCTGCGGCGACCCCAGCGATCAAGACGCCAATCCACAGCACGGCGGCCGCTCGCAACACGGATTTGGTATCAGCACAACGCATCGACAACCTCACGCCACTCGTGGAAGATCCCCCCGGAAGGTAACGTAATGGAAACCGGATGATAGCCAATCGTTGCTGAAAAGGGAACACGTCGGACTTGAGGCGGGAAAATTGGGGAAATGGGGTCGGGTAACCGAGGAGTGGCCCACATTGTGACGTTGACCTCCGATGCTCGTGGCTTTCTGGTCGCTGACTTGGAAGCCGAGCTCAAGCACTTGGAAAAGAAGAAGGTCGCCGAGCAGGAAGCGCTCGCGCTCGTCCGGTGCATTACCACCCTGCTGAAGTTTGACAGCCACAAGTCGTCGGGACCGCCGCGGTGGAAGGCAGAGCGCTATCGGGATCGATTCCTGGCGTGGCTGGAATCCAAAAACAACCTCATCCCGCGCAAATGGCGGGCCGCAACTCGCGAGGCGGCAGAGAAGGAATTCAAGGCCCTGATCGCACGCTGCCCGGCTTACCCAAAAGGAGTCGAATGAGCTTCTACGATTCTCAAATGGCCAGTTCGCTCAGTCCCCCGGCTCTTCCAAATACGTATACCCGTTCAGCCCGTCCTCGTAGAACTTGAGGAACCGACCGGCCTCCTGGTGGGTGAGGCGGTTTTCGCGGACGGCTGTTTCGACCGCGGTTTGCAGGCGGGTCGTCAGGTCGCTCGGCTCGAACTCGACGTAGTCGAGCACTTCGCGAACCGTGTCCCCTTTCACGATCGCTTCGATCACCACTTCGCCCGTCGGCGTCATGTCAATGTGCACCGTGTTCGTGTCGCCGAACAGGTTGTGCAAATCCCCCAGAATCTCCTGATACGCCCCGATCAGGAACGCCGCCAGGTAGTACGGCTGTCCGTCGTACGTGTGCAGCTTGAGGGTCCGCTTCACGTCGCGGCGATCGATGAACTGGTCGATCTTGCCGTCGCTGTCGCAGGTGATATCCCCCAGCACCGCGTGCCGCGTCGGTTTCTGGTCGAGCCGGTGAATCGGCATCACCGGAAAGAGTTGCTTGATCGCCCAACTATCGGGCATCGACTGAAAGAGCGAGAAGTTGCAGAAGTACGTGTCGGACAGGAGCGTGTCGAGTCCTTCGAGTTCTTCGGGCACAAAATCGAGCTGCGCGGTTAGCCGCTTGATCTTTTTGCAGATCGCCCAGAACAGTTCTTCGGCCAGGGCTCGCTGATCGAGCGTGAGGTAGCCCGTGCTGAAGAGGGTCATCGTTACGTCCATCGCCTGCTGCGCGTCGTGATAGCTTTCGAGCAGGTTGCGGGCGGTGACGTTCTTGTGCGTATCGACCAGGTCGTGCAGCGGCTGTTCGCTGTCGGGCGGAATATCGAGCAGGTTCTCCTCGCCGTTCCCCTGGCCGGCGACGCCCAGCGTGCCGAACACCAGGGCCGCGTGATACGCCGCAATCGCCCGGCCGCTCTCGCTGATGATATTCGGATGCTGCACGCCGGCCTCGTCGCACACTGTCTGCACATGGTGGACAACGTCGTTGGCGTACTCCTGCAGCGTGTAATTGACGCTCGACTCGAAATTCGTCTGCGAACCGTCATAGTCAACGCCCAGGCCGCCGCCCACGTCGAGGTACTCGAGTCCCGCGCCTCGCTTGACGAGGTCGGCATAGGCCCGTCCCGCTTCGGTCATCGCCCCTTTGATGTGGCGAATATTGGTGATCTGGCTTCCCAGGTGAAAGTGCAACAGCTTGAAGCAGTCGAGCATGTCGCGGCTCTTCAGTTCCTCGACCGCGTGCAGAATTTCCCCCACGGTCAGGCCGAACTTGCTCCGCCAGCCGCCCGACGATTGCCACCGGCCGCTGCCGCGAGCGGCCAGTTTGATCCGCATGCCGATTTGCGGGCGGACGCCGACTTTTTCGGCGTATTTCAAAATCAGCGCGAGTTCGGTGTACTTTTCGACGACTGGAATCACCCGGCGGCCGATCTTTTGCGCGAGCATCGCCATCTCGATGAACTCGGCGTCCTTGAAGCCGTTGCAGATGATCGGCGTGTCGGCGTCGGTCATGGCGACGACGGCGAGCAGTTCGGGCTTGCTGCCGGCTTCCAAGCCAAAGCCGTACGGTTTGCCGTATTGCACGACCTGCTCGACGACATGCCGCTGCTGGTTCACCTTGATCGGGTAGACGCAGGCGTATTTCCCCTTGTAGTCGTGTTCGCGGATGGCCTGGGAAAAGCAGTCGTGAATTTCGCGGAGCCGGTCCTTCAGAATGCCGTTAAACCGCAGCAGGATCGGCAGATCGAGGCCGCGCAGCTGCAGCCGCTCGATCAGATCCTTCATGTCGATCGCCAGGTTCGGATCCTTGTTGGGATGAACCTGGAGATGCCCATTCGCATTGACGGAAAAGTACCCTTTGCCCCAGCGGGGGACTTCGTACAGCTCGCTGGCGTCGGTCACAGTCCAACGATCGACGGTGTCAGTAATCGTCAACGGCGGAATCCTCGGGGCAATGGTGGGCATGGAAATGGGTCCGCTCCTCGAACCGGCACACCGCCGCCAAAGAGCACACGGCATACCGAAGCGTAAAAACTCACCATTATACGGAAGCTGGGCAGGGGACAAGGGACCTCGGCTGCCGCTCGACACATTCTTCACCCCGAGGGAATCCGGATTCAGTCTCAAATTGGCGGCGGGTGCTTCGTTCGCGGGCCACCGCTATCCTATTGCCACGCGGTCGTCAGCGGCTAGCGGCACCCGCCCGCAGCGCCTGCAACTGGGCTGAGATTTCGAGCAGGCTGGCGTTGATTTGCCGCAGAGTCGCGTGGCGCGAGGCGCGGACGAGAAACACCGTCGCGCCGGCGGCGATACCAAGCAGAGCCACGGAGAACGTGACGCCGACCAGTATCATGCGCGACATGATGTGTACCTGCAGCAGAGCATCGGCCCGCTGCTCAGGACTGAGTCCGGCGTGGGCCAACTGCGCTGGATCGCGCAGCATCGCCTCCTGGGGCATGAGCAGTCCCATCGCCACCAGCATCCAACCCACCATCAAGAGGGCCAGCATCCAGAACACGATGGCCGCCGCCGACCACCAGAACACGCGGCGGCGATCGCCGGCCATGATCTTGAGCAGCGGCTCGCGCGGATCGGTCGCCCCGGCCAAAGCCCGGGCATCGAGGTCGAGCAGTGCCTGACTCAGCGATTTGTCGTTCATCTTGGATTCCTGAGAGAAAGTTTCGTGGTCGCCAATTCGTTCTCAAGCACGGCCCGCAGCGCCCGCTTGGCATAGAACAGCCGCGAGCGGACGGTTCCCACCGCAAGGCCCGTCGCCGCGGCGATCGCCTCGTAACTCATCGATTCGAGGAACCGGAGCACAAGCACTTCGCGCTGTTCGGGGGTCAGGCGATCGAGACCGGCGTGGATCTGCGCGGCATCGTCCGCATCGAAT
This sequence comes from Pirellulaceae bacterium, assembly GCA_025459145.1. Lineage (GTDB taxonomy): Bacteria > Planctomycetota > Planctomycetia > Pirellulales > Pirellulaceae > CAYLLN01. The sequence continues at coordinate 3,487 of JALORD010000174.1, forward strand.
TCGTCGCTTTCCAAGTCCTCCGGCACATCGTTCTCCAGAAGGGGTTCGGCGTCGCGACGGGCCTGGCGCAACAAGCCAAACGCCCGATCCCGAGCGATCCGATACACCCAGGCCTGAAACGCCGCAGGATCGGCCAGCCGCGGAAGGTTCCGCACGACGTCGAGCCAGACGTCCTGTAGCAAATCGTCGACCCGTTCAGGCACCAGCTTCCGGACGAAGTACGCCAGCCGCGGCTGATATGTCCGCACGATCTCAACCAGTGCCGCGCGGTCTCCCGCCTGAGCCCTGACGACCAGCACCCGCTCGTAGATCCGGTCGAGTTCGTCGGTCATGGTCAGTTCGCGTCGTTCAATCTGCACTTGACTGGCTCGATCAGCCGTAAGTCAGGTTGGCGTCAGGCGGCAATAGTTCACTGGTTGCGGAAAATTTGACCAGAATTCTGTCCGCTCCCGCTCGCCGGTGGCAATTCCCAGGACAGCACGCGCTGCAGCGGCGGCGCGGTTTTCCCCTCGTTTGCCCCCGCTCGGGGGAGGAGCGATCCGATGATTGCCAAGCGTTTCTATTTCGCGACCGGCTGTGTGGCTCTGGTCCTATTGGCGCATATCCCGCGGATGCCTGCCGTCCAAGGCGCGGAATTGGCCGGCTACGAATTTTTCGACAAGACGCCAGTCGACTCGTTTCACGTCCTCGATACGACGCCCGACGTAATCTTTGACATCGCGCCCAATCCACCGATGTTTGTGAATCCGAGCGGCAAGAAGGACGAACAGCAATACCGGATCATCGACATTGCGATCACCAAAACCTGGACCAGCAAATGGCGGTTTTCGGCGGTCTTCGTCAAGCGCGAGAGCAAGTTCGACCGCAAGTCGTGGCTCCTCTACGATCTGACCGAGGACCAGGTGCACCAGTTGCCGCTGGTCCCCGGCTGGATCGCCATCGACATCGAGTATACGTGGGTACCCATTTCGCCCGGCAATAACGAGCGGAGGTATGCGGTGGTGCTCGTCGAGTGCCCGGAGAAGTACGACTGGATGGTGCTGACCGAGGCGTCGCCGGGCACCGTTGCCAACCTCACCCGCCGCGAGTGGCGGCCGATCGATCTCGATTCGTACGACGATTCGCTTTGGCCCGACAATATTCCGAAAGTGGAGGATCACCGTTACAACGGCATCCTCGTCGAGAACAGCGGGCCGAACTACCTGGAGACAACGTACCTGATGTGCACGGGGGACGACATTGACGCCTTGGCCGCCGCCGGCTGGCAAGCGATCGACGTGCAGCAATTGCACACGAACGTTGCCCACTTCCATCCGGATCAGGAATACCACGCCGTTTTCGTGCGCACGGGCAACTGGTTCTGGGTCAGGAAGAACTCCTCGCCCGACGAATTGAAGGAATGGGAAGCGACGTACGGGCGGATGATTGATCTCAAAGATACGGGAAGCGCCGCCACATTTTTACATCCGTGAGGTGAGCTCCGTGTGTCGCCGCGGTGCGGCTCACGATGAAACGGCACGCATTGCCCACGTCTTACGACGTGGGCTCACAGGTGACGCCGCAAGCGACTAAAGAGCATAACGCCGCCCTCCGACCTCCGCCCCGCCTCACCTCGCCAGCGCTCGCCAATAGCCGGGGCTGGCCTCGCGAGTTTGATAGGTCCGCAGGTAATCGCGATATTCGGCCGAATCGGGAACCGGCTCGTCCGGCGGCCAGGGATAGCTACCCATCGCCCGGAACGGCAGCGGTTCAGACGATTGGCCTATGACCGTCTGCAGGTTGGCGTCCTTGTCCCAGCCGACGCTGAAGAGCAGGAAGTCGCGTTGCCAACCCGCGGGAGGCGGGTCGCTGGGAACGGCGAAGCGGACCGTTGTCTCGTCGCCCGCTGCCATCACCAGCAGCTTGTCGTCGCTCGCTATGAGCAGTTCGCGGACGTCCCCCAGCCGTGTAAACCGGCCGGCCATTGGCGGCCACTTCGGGGCGGTCGACACTTCGTCGTACAGGAACTGCTCGGGCGCGTTGGTCGCATCGCGGACCACGCGCGAATAGCCCCGCTCGTGCAGATCGGCCGACACGAGCGGCAGCTCGGTTGTGAGCACTTCGCCAGCCTGCTCGCCGACGGTGAAGAAGATTTTGTCCCAGTAAAACTCCATCGTGGTCCGAATCCGCAGCCGCGAGTCGCCCGCGGCCAGGTGCGGCGTCAGATCGACGGCGATCGTCTTCGTCTTGCCGCCGGGAAAGCCCATGAACGGCATGGCCACCCGCCAACCGTCGTTACCGTCGGGGACCTCAAGCGACGGGGGGGCTGGGGGCGGGATGCTGCCTCCCTGGGAAAGGGCGACGCTGATCGACGTCGCCGCCGGATAGACCCAGCCGGTGAGGAAGAGCGTCACCGGCGGGCGGTTCTCGGCCGGCAGGGCGGCGAGCGGACCCAGATCGAGCTCCAGATAGTGGTCTTCGGTCACTCCCTGCCGCAGCTTCCGTTCGAACGGCTGGGCGTAATTCTCGTCTCGCTCAACGAGAAGCGGCAAAATATCGCGGCCGCCGCTCGTCGTGGCTCGGGCCGGAACATGCGGCTGGCGGACCGTGTGAATCTTGAACTCGGCCATCTCGGGCGGGCCGACCTTTTCGTTCGAGTAGATCGCCACATCGGCCGGATGGTCGACGGCGATCAGCTTTACCTCATCGAAATAGTCCGCCTCCCACAGCTCAGCGGTGAGCTGCAGCTCATAGGCACCATCGCGCGGCGCGAGCAGCTCGCCGTCGATCTTCAGGTACTCCCAGTCGCGCGGAGTTGCGAGCACTCCTTCGGCAAACTGCAGCCCCAGCGGCGCATTCCACAGAAGGTCGGTGACGAACACAAACCGCTCGCCGTTCCAGGCATACAGATACGGACACGACGTGTTGAGCACCTGCTGCTCGCAGACCATCTGGTTCGCGGCGGGCTGGACGATGTTCTGCGGGACGCCGTTGAGCCAGCCGACGCGGACCACATCCGCCTCGGTCGCTCGACCCAGGCCGAAGTGCGTCGACTGTCCGGCAACGCTCTTGGCCTGATACCGCGCGCCGGTTTTCGTTTCGAGCAAACACCCCAGACCATACGGCGAGACGCGGCCGCTGGGGGAGAGTTGATCACCCTTGATCTGCTGGGCCTGGAGGGCCACGTTGAGCCACTGGTTGGCGTTACCTCCGTCGTTTTCCAGAAAGAGAAGCTTGCCACCTGCGAGCAGCACAATGTCCTCGTCGCCGTCGCTATCAATATCGCCAACGCGGACTTGCTGCGACGCCGGCTGTCCCGCGAGCAACTCGACCGGCGTGAACCGGCCGTCTCCCAGGCCGCGGAACAGCTCGATCTTTTCATTCGACCAGGCGAGGACGTCGTCGGCCCCATCGTTGTCGTAGTCGAGAGTTGCCACGTGCGCAAAAGGAGTCGCCGCGAGACTCGTTTCGCCTGCCAGCAGTACAAGACCGGACGCTGGCGTTTCGCTTTTCACGAGCGTGAGCCCCTGGGCGCTGGCGGCCAGCAGGTTCCAAGTCGGTTCGCCGGTCGTGATTGGCGCGAGGCCGCTGGCACTGGCCGCCGGAGCGAAGTCTTCGGCAAACGGCCGCCAGCGGAACTGTCCATGCCGCAGGTTTTCGAGCCAGCCGCCGCCAGACGGAGCCGCCACGAGCAGATCGATGTCCACATCCCGGTCGAAATCGAGCGGGACGAGTTGTGCCGCGTCGGCCAGCCCTTTGGGCAGGACGGCCCGCGACGAACCATCGACAAACTGCCACTCGCCGCCGTTGATCCAGAGAGCGATCCCCGCATCGGTCGCTAAAGCCAGATCAAGATCGCCATCGGCATCCAAATCGCCGCAAGCCGCGGCACGGACCGGCCGATCGAGCGGCGGCCGCTTGTCGGCTGGAACCGGCACGAGCGTGCGGCTCTTCGCGGCCGCATCGAACCTGTTTTCAAACATTTCGATCCCGCCGTCGCCAACGACGACCACGTCGACATCGGCGCTCGCGCAGCCCCCCGCCGGCATCGGGCCGGTGGCAAGCGTTGTCTCGTCGAAGTCGGCATCGAGATCTTGCACGACGAGCCCCCGCGGCGGCTGGTCGCCGTTGTGGTCGGTCAGAGGCGCCGCGGCGATCGCCCGCCACGCTCCGCTGTCCCCCGTGCGGCTGAAGACCGTGACAGCCGTCGGGCTGAGGGCAATCACATCGAGCTGGCCATCCAGATCGAAATCGGCCAGGGCGAAATCGACGAACGAACCGGCCGACTCGGCCAGCTCTGCCGGCAATTGCCACGCCGGCTGAGCGGTGAACTTCACGGGAATCGCCGGCTCTGGTTCGTTCTCAGTGATTCCCGCCGACGCGTAAAATTCGGGACCAAATCGACTCAAAACAAACTCGAGCGGATGGCTCCGTAGCGGTTGTTGATCGAGCGTCGAGTGCGGGAGCAGCACGTTGGCCAGGATCATCATCCGTGTGGCAGCGGTTTGCAACTCACCCGAGCGGGCTCCCTCCTCGGCCTGGCTCAACAGATCGAGCGGATTGATCCGGGCGTGGGCCTCGATGACATAGGCGTAGCTGGTGACGGCCGGCCGGGCGGCGGCCAACTGCTCGGCAACGGGAGCGTACTTTTCGCGGAGCGTGGCCAGCGCCCCGGTTCGCGCCGCTTCGTCGGCCGGCAGATCGGCGAGCGCGTTATTGATCTCTTTGCCAGTCGCCCGCAGCCATTCGACGAGTAGCCACACGTTCGCTGGGCTGAGCGAGTAAGCCTTTTGGAGCCACTCGTAGGCCTGCGCCGGCGGTTCGTCGGGCCTATGAAGCACCGCCAGGCGATGCCGCAAATACCACGCGGCGAAATTATCGGGCTCGCGGGCGAGAATCGCTTCCAGGTGCCGATCGGCGCCGGCAAAATCGCCGCTGGCCGCCGATAGCCGCATCGCCAGCCAATGATAGGGGACCGTTTCGCCTTCCACTTGGGCCAGCCGGGCTAGCGCCGCGCGGGCCGGAGCAAGCTTGTCCTCAGCTGCCGGTTCGAAGTCGACGCCGAGCGCTACCACTCGCGCGACCGCCACATTGCGCGGCGCTAGCGGATCGCCAGGAAGCTTCGCCTCGATCGATTCGAACGACGCCAGCCCCTCGGCGACCTTTGAATTCTCGAGCAGCCCCAGGCCGACGTTCTTCGTCTGGATTAGAGCGCGGGCCTCTTCGGCCGACAGCCGTGGGCCCCGGCCGCGGGCAAAATAGTAAATCGCCCCGCCAATCGCGATCCCGGCGACGAGCAGCCCGACGAGCCATACACCGGGACTGATCTTTCGCTCTGCCATACCACAATTCCCCTCGCATCCGAACCTACTTCGTCGGCAACACCAGCAGCTTGAGACTCGTCGGCATCTGGGGCGCACGATACACCCGGTGGGTCGCCTTCTGGTAGTCCTCAGGCTGGGCCAAAAAGATGTTCGGCACGAATTTCTGCGGATTGCGGTCGACGAGCGGGAACCAGGTGCTTTGAATCTGCACCATCAGGCGGTGCCCCTTGCGAAACCGATGCAGCACATCGAGCAGCTCAAGCTTGATCGGCGCGGGCTCTCCGGGGACGAATGGCTCCGGCCGCTCGAAGCTATTGCGAAACCGGCCGCGAAACACTTCGCTGCGGACCATCATCTGATAATTCGGCAGATCCGCCGCCTGGTCGGACGGCGGGAAGACGTCGATCAGCTTGACGACAAAGTCGGCGTCGGTCCCGGTGGTCGACACCCACAGGTCGACATCGATCGGCCCGGCGACGAGCAGGTCCTCAGTAAGCTCGGGCGTTTGGTACACCAGCACATCGGGCCGCCTAGCCGCAAACCGCTGATCGGCGACGATGTATTCGATCGGCATCGTCGGCGCGATCTTTTCGATCGACGGCACGGGCCGCGCCGGATCGCTCACATACTCATCGTACGCCCCCTCGGCGGCCCCACCGCCGGCGCTCGCCCGCGGCGGCGCATCACCCAGCT
>JALORD010000630.1 GCA_025459145.1 Pirellulaceae bacterium
CACGTCGCCAAAGCCGGCGGTCACATGCACAAAGAGCCCCAGCCGTCCGATGCTCGACCGCCCCTCGATCATGGGGACAAACTTGTGCGTTTCGGTCCGCTCGACGGTGCGGCCCAGGTAGAGCTGATTCGGCGTCATCACCAGCCCCTGCGGCGGAATCTTGATCCGCCGCGTCCGGTTCGACTGGGCCATATCGAGCACCACCTCCTCGTACACGATCAGCTCGTCGTGCAGCGAGAGGTTGTAGCTGTTGGGATTCAGCCGCTCGGGGTCGAACGGATCGATAACGATCTCGCGCCCGAGGTGCTTTCGGATTTCGTCGCCGGACAAGATCATGGCAGCTCCTCGCGACCGCGCTCAATCGAGTTCAAAGTTCGAGGTTCAAAGTTCGAAGTTAGGGGGAAGCGATCAACCTGGAACATTGAACTTGAAACTTTGAACTTCCTCACGCTCCGACGCCAACTTTCGGGCAGATCTCGGATAGCACGCACGCCTCGCACAGCGGCTTGCGGGCTTTGCACACCCGGCGGCCGTGCCAGATGAGCCGATGCGAGAAATCGATCCACTCGCTCTCGGGAAGTACCGCCTGCAAATCTCGCTCGATCTTCACCGCATCCTCATGCTCGGTCAACCCAAGGCGGCCCGAGAGCCGGGTGACATGCGTATCAACCACCACGCCGCTGGCGATTCCAAAGGCCGTTCCCAGAACGACGTTGGCCGTCTTGCGGCCGACGCCCGGAAGCTTGACGAGGGCGTCCAGTTCGGCGGGCACCTCGCCGCCGTGCCGGTCGAGGAGCTGACGGCAGCAGGCGTGGATGTTCTTGGCCTTATTGCGAAAAAAACCGGTGCTTTGAATCAACTTTTCGAGCTTCGCGATGGGTAGTGCGGCGATCGCCGCCGGCGTCGAGTACTGGGAGAACAGGTCCCGCGTAACGATATTCACCCGCTCATCGGTGCATTGGGCCGAGAGGATCGTGGCGATCAGCAGCTGAAACGGCGTGTCGTGAACGAGGGCACACTCGGGGTTCGGATACAGCTGCTTCAGCCGCCTTACGATCTCCGCCGCGCGCTCGCGCCGCTTCGTGATCTTCGCGGCGGATGCTTTGGCCATGGCGCGGGGATCCTCGGTTGTTGCCTGACGCGCTTGGCGGATGACGTTGCCGGCGCGATCGACGCACGCTGCTACTTCAGAAAATACCCCATCATCCGCCACCCTTCGTCGAACGCGAGCGGCGACTTTTCGGCTGTCGGTTCGTCGTAGGTCGTGGCCGCGTCGGGCGCGACGCCGGTGCCGCAGATCGCCAGCGGGACGAAGCCGTGGCTGTGGGTCTTGGTGCGGACCGGCGTTGGGTGGTCGGGCGAGACGAGGATTCGGTAGTCGCCGTGCTTTCTCAGAGCAGCATGCAGCGGGGCGACGATCTTTTCGTCGATCGCTTCCAGGGCGGCGATCTTGGCGTCGGCCCGGCCCTCGTGCGAGGCTTCGTCGGGCGCTTCGATGTGGACGCAGACGATGTCCGTCGAGTTGAGCGCCTCGACCGCGTAGCGCCCCTTGGCCGCGTAGTCGGTATCGAGATAGCCGGTCGCGCCGGGAACCTCGATCCGCTCCCAGCCGATGAGAGCCGCGAGGCCGCGTAGCAAATCGACGGCGGTGATCATTTTGCCCGTCTTGGCGTGCAGTTCCTTAAACCGCGTGAGCGACGGTGTTTTCCCGAGGCCCCACAGCCAGATGTTCGTCGCCGGCAGTTTGCCCGCGGCTTGGCGGGCCTTGTTCACCGGATGATCGGCAAACAGGCCAACCGACCGGCTCATCAGGTCCGACAAGAGTTCGCTCCCCGGGCCGCGGGGAAAGTCGTCGGCGACCGATTTGTCGGTCAGGTCGTGCGGCGGCGTAGCGCGGGTCTCTTTCGTAAACGGCGCCGGCTGCTTCGCACCGCGAAACAGCAATAGATTCCGGTAACTGACGCCGGGAACGAACTCTAAGTACTCAGCACCCAGTTCTTGCTGGCACGTTTGGAGCAGTTCGGTCGCTTCGGCCGTACTGACGTGATCCGCCGTGAAGCTCCGCATTGTCTGGTTTTCGATCGTCACCAGATTGCAGCGAATGGCCCAGTCGTCGGGGCCCAGCTTGATCCCCTGCGCGGCCGCTTCGAGCGGCGCGCGGCCGGTGAAGTACTGATTCGGGTCGTAGCCGAACAGGCTGAGGTTCGCCACATCGGACCCAGGCGGCAGATGCGCGGGGACATTGTTCGCGCGCCCGACAACGCCGAGCCTCGCGATTTCGTCCATTGCGGGCGTCTTCGCAGCCGCGAGCGGCGTCTTGCCACCCAACGACGCCTGCGGCTCATCGGCACAACCGTCGGGGATGATAATCGCGTATTTCATGGGGAGAGTACTGAATTCGGAAGTTCGTAGTTCTTTAGCCGCAGGACGTTATTTCAATCGAATTCTGCCGCAGATTAACGCAGATAAACGCGGATCGATCACACCCCGCGCGTCGGCTGTTCCCATCTGCGTCCTTCCGCGTTCATCTGCGGCTGTTTCCCAGTGACTCCCGATGGCGACAAATTCGGAGGCTGTGCCCACGGATCGAATACAGATCGGACATGTTTCCCTCATCCGTGAAGCTCGGTGTTTCATCCGTGGCTTTTCCCGCCCTCAACTCCTGGTTTAATCCCCAAGTCAAATTGGGTCAGTCGAGCACCCGCATCCTAACACTCCCCGGCCGCGTGCATTTGAGCGTGTCGATTTCGGCGAGAGCGGCCTTCGCAGCGCCTT
>JALORD010000631.1 GCA_025459145.1 Pirellulaceae bacterium
TTCGCCGCCGACAAGTCGTCGGCTGAGAAGCTGCTGAAAGTGGGCGATGTGGCTGCACCGGCTGGTGTCGACCCCGCGGAACTCGCCGCCTGGACGAGCGTCTGCCGCGTGCTCTTGAATCTGCATGAGACGATTACGCGGAATTAGGAGAGTGGCGCCATGAGTATCGCTGAGTTGTCATCGCATGATCACAGCGCTCCGCCGCTGAATCGTCTCCATCCTGGACTCAATGGCATTCTGATTTCGGTCGAAGAGTTCGACACGATTAAAGATTGGGAGCCCGGTTATCGGTACGAAGTGATCCATGGAGTCCTGGTCGTGAGCCCACCCCCCGAAGATGCCGGACAAAAGCCGAACGAACGTCTCGGTCAATGGCTGTGGGACTACCAGCAGCGACACCCGAGTGGCAAAGTGCTGGACGACTTTATGATGGAACGGCCGGTGCGAACGGCGGCTGGCGTGCGTGTCGTCGATCATGCGCTTTGGATTGGCTACGGAAGGCCCATAAAGTCGCGCAGGGACTTACCCACGATTCTTGTTGAGTTTGTTTCCGCTGGAAAACGAGCCGCGTTGCGAGACTACGACGAAAAGCGAGACGAGTATCTGAAACTCGGTGCAAGGGAATACTGGGTCATCGATCGGTTCCGACGCGCAATGACCGTGTATTCGCCCCCCTCAAATGCCCAATTCATTCCCGAGACTGAAGTCTTTACCACGCCGCTGCTACCAGGATTCGAGCTATCCCTTTCGGAACTTTTCAAACTTGCCGACAGCTACGCTGAGGACGATTCCGCTTAGACATCACCGCTTCTCCCTCCTCCACTCCCGCCCTATGCACTCCTCCCAACTCCTCCGCCGTTCGTTTCTCAGTCGTACCGCTTGCGGCGTGGGGGCGGCTGCTTTGGCTTCGCTGCTCGTACGCGATTCGCGCGGCGGTGATTCGGCCGATAAGCTCGCCGCGAGTCGCGGAATCATTCAGCCGCTGCACCTGGCGCCGAAGGCCAAGCGGGTGATCTTCCTGACGATGGCCGGCGGCCCCTCGCACCTGGAATCGCTCGATTACAAGCCAAAGCTGGCCGAACTCCACGGCCAACCGATGCCCGAATCGTTCACCCAGGGACAGCCGATTGCGCAGCTGCAGGGCAAAGAACTGAAGTGCTTCGGCCCCCAGCATCCGTTCCAAAAGTACGGCGAGTCGGGGCAGGAAATCTGCACGCTCTTTCCGTATATCGGGTCGGTGGCCGACGAGATCTGCATCATCCGCTCGCTCCGCACGCAGGCGATCAACCACGATCCGGCTCACACGTTCATGAATGCCGGAACGACGATCTCCGGCCGGCCGAGCATGGGAGCCTGGCTCACGTACGGCCTGGGGGCCGAGACCGAGAATCTGCCCGGTTTTTGCGTGATGACATCGACCGGCAAGTTCGGCCAGTCGCAGCCGATCGCCAGCCGGCAGTGGAGCGCGGGCTTTCTGCCCAGCCGCTATCAGGGCGTCGAACTGCGGGCCAAAGGTGACCCGGTCCTCTTCGTCACGCGCCCGGACGGCGTGTCGCTCACGCAGCAGGCGGATGTCGTCGAGGCCGTCGGCCGGCTGAACAAGCTCGAGCAAGACGCTGTGAACGATCCGGAAATCGCCACGCGGATTTCGCAGTACGAACTGGCGTTTCGGATGCAATCGAGTGTGCCGGAGCTCGTCGACATCTCGGACGAGCCGCAGAGCGTGCTCGATCTGTATGGCACGGCGGGAGCCGATGGCACGTTCGCGGCCAATTGCCTGCTCGCCCGCCGGCTGGCCGAGCGGGGCGTGCGATTCATTCAGCTCTATCACCGCGATTGGGATCACCACGGCGGAATCAAGGAGCACATGGCGGGCACGGCGAAGGAAGTCGACCAGGCGTGTGCCGCACTAATCACCGACCTCAAGAACCGGGGAATGCTCGATGAGACCCTGATCGTCTGGACGGGCGAATTCGGCCGCACGCCGATGGCCCAGGGGAACGGCCGGGACCACCACATGAAGGGCTTTTCGATCTGGCTGGCCGGCGGCGGCATCAAAGGCGGCATGTCGTACGGCGCGACCGACGAACTGGGCTACAACGCCGTCGAGAACATCGTCGAGGTGCACGACCTGCACGCGACGCTCTTGCACCTTTTGGGAATCGACCACGAGCGATTCACCTACCGCTGGCAAGGCCGCGATTTCCGGCTGACCGATGTCAGCGGGCATGTGGTGGAGGCGGTCCTGGCGTGAGGCGGGAGCGCGGTCGACCCGGATGCGCGACAGCACGCGAACTGGCGGGTCAATGATACGTTGCCGGCTACGAGGCTCGCTCTCGAGCGAGCGGGCCCTCTTTCGCCGCTTGGGCAATGGCGACGACGGCTGGATGCGTCAGCTTGCGATGTAGCGTGATCGCGTAGAAGTGCATCTTCACGTCGTCGAGTTGCCCGACCAGCTCGACTTCGTACTGGCGCTTGATCTCGGGCAGAACCGCGGCGCACACGGGGAATAGTCCCGCGCCGGCGTGGCCGAATTCCTTGAGCAGCGCGCTATCGGCGATCTCGGCGACGATTCGCGGGGCGAGTCCCCGCTCGTCGAGCCAGCGATCGATGAGCCGCCGCATTTCGGTGTTGCCCGCCGGCAAGAGGAGCGGCGCCCCGTCGAGCGACTGCGGAAAGCGCCGCCGATAGCGGGCCGCCAGTTCCGTTCGGCCGCAGATCGCGATGCCCGTGTCGCCCAGGGGGTGATTGAAGCTGCGGGCCCGCTCGTGAGG
>JALORD010000632.1 GCA_025459145.1 Pirellulaceae bacterium
TCCGCCTGCCACTGCACGACGAGCGTTTGCCGCGCCTCGGGCGAAGGAAGCTGGATTTCGGCGGGGAGTAGGACGGGCTCAGCTGCGTTAACCGTTGGCCAAACGCTCGAAATGAGCACGACCATGGCCGCACAGACGAGCTTGGAATGAATTCGATGCATGGTGATTCAAACGAGTTCGTTGCCTCTACACCCCCAACTGTGCCGCTCACCAAATCAAGCAAACAGCTCCCGCACCTCATGCTTGCCAAAATCCACCAGCGGGAACGGTCGCCCGGCCGGGCCGGGGAGCGTCGTGTCGAGGTCGAAGCCGAGGCTCTTGTAGATCGTGGCCACGACTTCCGACGGCTCGACGGCCCGCTCGGCGGGATACGCGCCTATTGGGTCGCTTTTGCCGATGGCCCGGCCGCCTTGAATCCCGCCGCCGGCGAAGTACGCGCTGAAACACTGCGGCCAGTGGTCGCGGCCGCCGGCCGGATTGATCCGCGGCGTCCGGCCGAACTCGGCCAGGTTGCAGACCAGTGTGTTTTCGAGCATCCCCCGATCGCTCAGATCTTCGATCAGTGCCGCATACGCCTGGTCGTACATCGGCGCGACGATGTCCTTCATTCCCTCGATGCTGGTAAACGGCGCGCTGCCGTGGATGTCCCAGGTGATCTCGTTAAATACCGTCAGGAACGTATTCACCGTGACGAACCGCACCCCTGCCTCGATTAACCGGCGGGAGAGCAGGCAGCACTGGCCGAAGCGGTTCATCCCGTACTTTTCGCGCATCGCCTGCGGCTCTTGCGACAGGTCGAACGCCGCTCGGGCCTGGGGACTGGTCATCATTCGCCAAGCCGCCTCGAAGTTGCTGTCCATCAGCTTGGCGCTCGGGCTCGCCTCGAACTGGGCGACGTGCGATTCGACGATCTGCCGCATCCGCCGGCGGCGATCCATCCGCACCTGCCCCAGGTCCTGCGGCGGCAACAGATCCGGCACCTTGAAGTTCGGCTGCGATGGATCGGCCATCAGGGCAAACGGGTCGTACGCTTTGCCCAGGAACCCGGCGTCCTGCCCGTGCGGCAGGTTGCCTCCGGTCGGTCCCATCGGCTCGGGAAGGATCACATGCGGCGGCAAGTCGCTCTTCCGCCCGCGCAAGTAAGCGAGCGCACAGCCGACGTGCGGCGTGTTCAGTCCGCCAGAGAAGAGCCGACCGGTTTGCAGCATCTGGTGCCCCGTGTCGTGCACCGCCGCGGCCGTGTGATAGCACGAGCGGACAACCGAGAACTTGTCGGCGACCTGGGCATGCCGCGGCAGAATCTCCGTGATCTGAAAGTCGCCCTTCGTCGAGATCGGGGCAAATGGCCCGCGAATCTCCGCGGCCGCCTCGGGCTTCGGATCGAACGTGTCCATCTGGCTCGGCGCGCCCAGATTGAAGATCATGATGACCGACCGGTCGTCATGTTCTTTCTTCACAGCCCCCGTTTCTTCCGCGGCCACCAGATGCGGCAACGACAGGCCGATGGCCCCGAGGGCGCCAACCTGCAGAAAATCGCGCCGCGTGACGCCATCGCACGTGTGTGCCGTTCCGCGATCAATAAGACGCAGCATCGCCTGGCCCTCGCCCGCTGGCCCGACGGAAGGCAAACTGGTATCGCAAAAAGCTGGCAGTACCGTCCGTCCGCCAGCTGGGGCAGACCGCGAGCCCACAAGCGGCCCCTCGCGCCCTACTACCTACGCTACCAAACCCATTGGTAAATCGCAACTTGCGGCGATTTATGTCGCTCGATGCCGAGCATTTCGGACTCGCGGCTTCCGTCACGATAAATTGTTTACAGCGAACTGGGCCTTCCACGGTATTCCCAGAAATCTCCCCAAGGGCAATCGTGGCGGTGCCGGTACTGCGTTTCAGTTATCCGCATCGCTGGCCGTGCTCGCGGAACGCGAATAGTCGGCCGCTTGCCCATAATCGCATGAGGCAAACATCGACACGCATCTCCGCCATCTCAAGCCAAACGGGCAGGAACATGCGTTACTTCAAGGAACGTGGACGTTGCCTGCATCCCGACTCTCTGGCCGCCGATTGGGGTGACTGCGTCCGCTATGTCGAGATTGGAGACGATCGGTATGCGGTTCGGCAGGTCGAGGTGTACAACGATGGTCGTGTGCTGCGATACGACCTGTCGCACTGGTGCGATAAGTTCGGACAAATCTTCGGATGCCTGTTCAGCCACAAGCCAAAGGCCATTGAGAGTCGGCAGAGTGCTGAGAAGATCAATGCGAACGAGTTCGAGCGGGCCTGGCGCGATGCCTTGGACTCGCCAACGTGGCAACAGCAGCTAGGCCACTCGCTGGTGGCGACTCAGGGCGAGGTGCCTCAATGGATGCGAAAACCGAAGGTCCGCCAAAAGTGAGCTGAGTCCCGTCGGACAGACGGGACCCGCTCGTAAGGCACCACCGCGACGCTTCGCTACTTCGCCGCCGTCTCGAGCGACACCGCGGGCGGCGTGAACTTGGCTTGTTCCTGGCCCTGGTCGTTCCAGATGCGGAGGATGCTGTCGAGACCGCCCGCCAGGACGGTCTTGCCGTCGGCGCTGACCGCGCCGGCGTACATGTAGTCGGCCGTCCCGCCGAAGTCGCGGACGTTGCCGCCATTGCCCGCGTTCATAAACCGCACCCGGGCGTCGCCCGCCGTCGCGACGAAGATATCGCCGTCGCCGACGAACTGGACGCTGGTCACTTCCTTGTTGAATTGATTCTGTATCGTGCGCAGCTGGTCGCCGGTCTGCGT
>JALORD010000633.1 GCA_025459145.1 Pirellulaceae bacterium
CAATCCCGATCTGGCGAGCAGTCGGGGGGACAATGACAACCATTCGTTCAGCCGGGGACTGGTGGTGATGGACCGCGCGAGCGGCAAGGTCCTCTGGTCGGCGGCGGCGAAGAGCGGCTTTCGGCACAACGCGATCTGCATCGGCGGCGGCCGCTTGTACGCGATCGATCGGATGTCGGGACCGGAACTGGCCCGCCTGAAGCGGCGAGGCGAAGAGTCGCCGCACAAGCCGCGGCTGGTGGTGTTTGACCTCGCGAGCGGCAAAGAGCTGTGGAGTACGAGCGAGGACGTCTTCGGCACGTGGCTCAGCTATTCGGCCGAGCGCGATCTGCTCGTCGAGGCGGGGCGCGTTGCCAGTGACACGATCAGCGACGAACCCAAGGGGATGCGGGTGTATCCCGCGGCCGGCGGGGCGAGCCTGTGGGAAAACAAGTCGTACGCCGGGCCGGCGATGATCCATCACGATACGATCTTGATGGCGGGAAAGGCGTGCGACCTGCTGACCGGCGCCGTGCGAATGCGCGAGCACCCGCTGACGGGTGAGCCGGTCGAATGGGTCTGGTCGCGAAACTACGGCTGCAACACGCCGATGGCCTCGGAGAACCTGCTGACGTTCCGCTCGGGGGCGGCCGGATATTTCGATCTGTGCACCGATGGCGGCACGGGCAATTTCGGTGGCTTCCGCTCGAGTTGCAGCAACAACCTGGTCGTGGCTGGCGGCGTGCTGACCGCGCCCGACTACACGCGGACGTGTGTCTGCAGCTATCAGAATCAAACGTCGATCGCGCTCGTCCCGACGGCGGACGTCGAAACGTGGACGTCGTTTGGCAGCCAGTCGCCCAGCACACTGATCCGCCGACTGGGGGTGAACCTGGCCGCGCCGGGCGATCGGAAGGCGGACGATGGCACGCTGTGGCTCGATTATCCGAGCGTCGGCGGGGCGTCGCCGACCGTGGTCGTTCGCCTCGAGCCGGCCGAGCCGGAGTGGTTCCGGCGGCACAGTTCACAGGTTTCCGGGCCGGGGCTCAGCTGGGTGGCCGCCTCGGGGGCCAAGGGGCTCACGAAGCTGACCGTGAAGCTGGCCGAGCGGCCGGGCGCGGCGCACAAGTACACGGTGCGGCTGCACTTCATGGAGCCGGACGACGTCGCGCCGGGCGAGCGGGTGTTCGGCGTGAGCGTGCAGGGAAAGCCGGCAATCGAAGGGCTCGATGTGGTGCGGGAAGCGGGCGGGATAAACCGGTCGCTGGTGAAGGAAATTACCGGCCTCGAGGCGACGGACCAGATTGTTGTCGACTTCGCCCCCGCGGCGAATTCGAAGGTGCCGGCCGCCGTCCTGTCGGGTGTTGAAGTGCAAATCGAAGGGCCTTGAGTGATGACGAAGATTATCCTTCGCAACCCAGTTCGCCGGCGGATGGCGCTGGTGCTGGTGGTTCTGACGGCCATCACTTCGATCGTGCCGGTCGCCTGGGCCTGCAATGTGCCCGTGTTCCGGTTTGCTCTGGAAAAATGGCGGCCCGATCCGTATCAGGCGGTGCTGTTTCATCGGGGGGAGCTGGCTGCTGCCGAGCGAGCGCTGGTCCAGCCGCTGGCCGACTTGGAGGAGCAATCGCGGGGGAACGTGGCGCTGCGGCTGGTCGACGTCAGCCAGCTGGAGGCGGCGGGCGAGGAAGGGAAGGCCGATGTGGAATTGTTCGCATCGCTGGGCGAAGTATCGCTGCCGGCACTGGCCTTGCAGTATCCGGCGCATTTGAAGATTGCGAAGCCGGTCTGGTCGGGTGCGCCGAGCAGCGAGGCGGTCGGCGGACTTATCGATTCGCCCGTGCGCCAGGAACTAATTCGCCGGCTGGTCGACGGACAGACAGCCGTGTGGCTGTTTCTCGACTCGGGAAACAAGGAGCAGGACGACCTGGCGGCGGGGCTCGTCGAAGGACAGCTGAAGATCCTTGAGCAGGAACTGGAATTGCCCGAACTGACCGATGCGCCGGAAGACGCAATCGCGGCCAAGGCTCCGCTGCAGATTGCCTTTTCTCTGCTGCGGGTGCGGCGCGATGATCCGGCCGAACACGCACTCGTCGCGATGCTGTTGGGGAGCGAGTCCGATCTGGCCGCGCGGACCGATCCGATGGCGTTTCCCGTTTATGGCCGCGGCCGGGCGTTGTGGGCCCTCGTCGGCGCGGGAATCACGGAGAAGAACGTCCGCGACTCGGCCGGGTTTCTCGTCGGGCCTTGCTCGTGCGAAGTGAAAGAGCTGAATCCGGGATTCGATCTGCTCTTGTCTGCCGACTGGGACGTGCTTCTGTCGGCCGATGGTACGCCGCTTGCGGCCGAATCCACGAATGCCAAGACACCGAAGGAAGCCGAACTGGTGCCGATTCCGACGGGATCGACGGCTGCCGCAACTCCCTCACCAGTAGCACCGCCAGCAGCGGCACCAACCGCCGCCACGGTTACGGTAGTCGCGCCCACCGTGGTCAAGCGGTCGGTCGTGCCGACATTTCTCATTCCCAGGTGGCTCTGGTTCGCCGGCGGCGCAGTTGTGCTGGGCCTGGTTGTCGGTGTGATCGTCGCCGCTGCACAAGCGGGCGGGCGTAACGCGGAACGGGACTGAGGTCTGAAGTCGAAGTGCGATGCTGCGACGATCTCCGATTTCCGACCGCCGATCTTCTCCCCCTCACTCCCCCGTCAGCGCCATCCACGAGCGGTTTTGGTAGCTACATTGGCAGCCGGCGGAAGCGTCGGGGACGAGGACCAGTCCGCCGAC
>JALORD010000634.1 GCA_025459145.1 Pirellulaceae bacterium
GGGGGTCGGCAAGACGGCCGTGGTGGAAGGGTTCGCCGCCCGGATCGCCCGCGGCGACGTCCCGCCGATGCTCAAGGATGTGTCGCTCCGCTCGCTCGACATCGGCCTTCTGCAGGCGGGAGCCAGCATGAAGGGAGAATTCGAGAACCGCCTCCGGCAGGTGATCGAAGAAGTGCAGTCGTCGGAAAAGCCGATCATCCTGTTCATCGATGAGGCGCACACGCTGATCGGCGCCGGCGGCGCGGCCGGCACGGGGGACGCCGCCAACCTGCTCAAGCCGGCCCTGGCCCGCGGCAAGCTGCGGACGATCGCCGCCACCACCTGGGCCGAGTACAAAAAGCACATCGAAAAAGACCCGGCGCTCACTCGCCGGTTTCAGGTCGTGCAGGTCGGCGAGCCCAGCGAGGAGCGGGCGATCCTGATGATGCGGGGGATGGCGTCGACGCTCGAACAGCATCACCGCGTGCAGGTCTTCGACGAAGCGATCGAGGCGGCCGTCAAGCTCTCGCACCGCTACATCCCGGCCCGGCAATTGCCCGACAAGTCGGTCAGCCTGCTCGACACCTCGTGCGCCCGCGTCGCCGTTAGCCAACACGCCATGCCGGCCGAGGTCGAGGATTGCCTGCGGAAGATCGAAGCCCTGCAAACGGAACAGGAGATCATCGAACGGGAGAAGGCGGTCGGGCTCGACGTGACGCGCCGCGAGGGGGCTGTGAACGATCAACTCGCCGCCGAGCGGGCTCGGCACCAGCAGTTGCACCAGCGGTGGAGCGACGAAAAGAAGATCGTCGACCGCGTCCTCGAAATCCGCGCGAAACTGCGGGGGAAAGCCGGGACCGTCGAAGGGACGAAGAGCAAGCTGGAAGCGGCTGCCGACGAAGCCGCCAAAGCCAAACTGGCCGAAGCGGCCAAGGGGGGCGCGGCGAAATCGGCCGCTGCCCAGCCCGCCGCTCCGTCCGCAGCGGCGGCCCCCGCCGAGCCGCCCCTTTCGCCCGCCGAGCGGGCGGCCCTGCTCGGCGAACTCCAGACGCTGCAGGCCTCGCTCGCCGAATTGCAGGGAGATTCGCCGCTCATTCTCCCCACCGTCGACGCCCAGGCAGTCGCTTCGGTGGTCGCCGATTGGACCGGCATTCCCGTCGGGCGGATGGTCAAGAACGAGGTCGAATCGATCCTGAAGCTCGCCGACACGCTCAACCAGCGGGTCATTGGCCAGAAGCACGGCCTCGAGATGATCGCCCGGCGGATTCAGACGTCGCGGGCCGGGCTTGAAAACCCGAGCAAGCCGATCGGTGTGTTCCTCCTGGCGGGAACCTCCGGCGTCGGCAAGACCGAAACGGCTCTGGCCCTGGCCGAAGCGATGTACGGCGGCGAGCAGAACGTCATCACGATCAACATGAGCGAGTTCCAGGAGGCGCACACCGTCAGCACGCTGAAGGGGGCCCCTCCCGGCTATGTCGGCTATGGCGAGGGGGGCATCCTGACCGAAGCCGTTCGCCGCAAGCCGTAC
The DNA here is from genome assembly GCA_025459145.1 of Pirellulaceae bacterium. Lineage (GTDB taxonomy): Bacteria > Planctomycetota > Planctomycetia > Pirellulales > Pirellulaceae > CAYLLN01. Next base: position 1,508 of record JALORD010000634.1, read on the forward strand.
AGCGTGGTGCTGCTCGACGAAGTCGAAAAGGCCCATTCCGACGTCCACGAAATCTTTTTCCAGGTCTTCGACAAGGGCTGGATGGAAGACGGCGAAGGCCGGCTGATCGATTTCAAGAATACGCTGATCCTGCTCACGACCAATGCCGGCAGCGACCTGATCATGAATCTTTGCAAGGATCCGGAGCTGATGCCGGACCCCGACGGGATCGCCAAGGCGCTCCGTGAGCCGCTGCTCAAGGTGTTTCCCGCGGCGCTTTTGGGCCGGCTCGTTGTGATTCCGTACTATCCGCTTTCCGACGAGATGATCGCAGCGATCGCCCGGCTGCAGCTCGGCCGGATCGCCAAGCGCATCCAGCAGAATCACAAGGTGCCGTTTACCTACGAAGACGCCGTGGTCAAGACAATCGTCGGGCGGTGCACGGAGCTCGAAAGCGGCGGCCGCATGATTGACGCGATCCTGACCAATACGCTCCTGCCCAGCATCAGCCGCGAAATTCTGGAGCGAATGATGGCCGGCAGCAGCGTCGAGCGAATTCACGTCAGCGTGGCGGACGAGCAGTTTCAGTACGCGTTCGAGTGATTTTGCGCTCTGGCGAATAATTGGAACGTCGGCGGCCCGGCGATTTGCGGCGTCGGGCTGGCCCAGAAGCCCACGAGACAGGAGTAGAGCCCGGGATGAGCGACTTCAAAATCGACGCCGACAAGAAGGGGGAGACGCTGTACGTCGAGCACGACAATCTGCTCGGCGAAGTGAAGAAGCGGCCCGATGTCAAAAACCTGATCAAGATCAAGGGCTTTCCGGCCTCGGTCGAGGTGTCGTTCGCCAAGCCGGTCGACAACCCCAAGAAGCTGTTTAGCGCCGCCGAGAAGGCAGCCGCGGAATTCGAGAAGAAGGTGCTCGAAACGTTCGAATCGCTCGTCGCCGATGTGACGCAGCTCCAAGAAGATGAAAAGAAGAAAGGGGACGCCAAGGCGGCCGACAAGGCCGATAAGCGTTTGAAGCAGGCTACAAAGGATCTCAAGTCGCTGGCGGGTGAGTTCGGTACGCGGATCCGCAAGGCGGTCGAGCGCGAGCTCAAAGCCCTCAAGGAAAAGGACGGCAAGGCGGTCACCGCCAGCCGGACGATCTTCCGCGGGATGGAACTGGCCGACGACGCCTTTCAGGGAAGCGTTTCGGACGACGACGATGACGATCTCGATCCGTCGGTTGTCGGGTATACGAAGGCCTTGGTGAAGATAGCC
>JALORD010000175.1 GCA_025459145.1 Pirellulaceae bacterium
GTCGAGGCCATCCCCGCCACACCCGTCGAACGAGCGCTCTTGACCGACCGGGTGCACCAGTTTCAGGGGCGACAACCACTGATCGTTTCTCCCACGATGCCGGTCCGTGAAGTCCTGCGGCTGCTGGTCGATAACAAGGTGGGCTGTGTGGCTGTGGCCGAGCAAGGGAAACTCGTCGGCATCTTCACCGAGCGCGACGTACTGCTCAAGCTGGGTGAAAACGCTGGATCGCTCGGCGATCGGCCCGTCTCGGAGTTCATGACGTCGCAGGTTCAGGCGCTCCCCCCGACCGCAAAAATCGCCTTTGCGGTTCATCGCATGGATATCGGCGGCTTTCGACACATTCCGATTGTCGACGCCGAGGGAAAACCGACCGGGATCTTTTCCGTCCGCGATATCCTGCGGTACCTGACGCGGAAAATGTCGGGGACGCCCTAGCCAGCCAAGTTGCGCCGACCGCCGTTCGCTAGCAATCTGTACAGTAGATTTTGAGCGGCTGTGGTCGTGCTGTCGGCTCTCCACCGGTAGAATTAGGGCGCTCTGCCGTCGTCCCTAGCCGATCGACGACCCCTGAATGTCCGGCCCCAGTTGCACCTGCTCCTGTGAGATTTACCGGCCAGCAGGGCCGTGCTAAGTTTCCCTACTGTCAAAGTCATGAAACTTGCAGGTCGCAGAGCGGGTTTAGAATCCCTAGCCCCAATATCTACCAACGGCCATTTCAGTCCGGAATCCGCCGTTTTGAATTTTGTCGTCTTAACCGCCTTTGCCTTTGTACCGGTCGACAGGCTCAATGCTGCGACTGGTTTCCAGAGGTTCCCGTTCAGGAGAATTGTGACGTGAAGTTCCTGCAAAACTCGCTGCTGCTCGCCCTGGCGGCACTGGTGCCGCTCGTGGCGCTCGCCCCGGCGGCTGCTCAAGATCTCAAGCCGGTGGCAGTCGTGGCGATTGCCAGCGTCGAAGAAACCCTGGCAGATATCGGTTATCTGGCGGGCGTTTCGGCGATGGAAGACGCGGGCAAGACCGCACGCCTGTTCGGCAGTGCCCTGACCTCAGGCATGGATAAGAAGCGCCCGGCGGGAATGTATGTCATTCCCAAGGATGGCGACTTCCATGCCGTGGCTTTCATTCCAGTGACCGATCTCAAGCAACTGCTCGGGATTCACAAAGAGTACATCGGCGAGCCGAAAGACGTTGGCAACGGCGTGCTCGAGATCGGCATGGAGCAGTCAGCCTTCGTCAAGGAGCAGAACGGCTGGGCCTTTGTGGCCCAGAGCGCCGAACACCTGACCGATCTGCCGCGTGATCCGGCGCTACTCTTGGGAGATCTGGCCAAAGAGTTCAACGCAGCCATCCGGATTCACATTCAGAATGTTCCGCAAGAGCTGAAGAACACGGCTCTCGACGAGATCAAGTTCGGGATCGAGCGCACACTGGATAATCCTCCTCCCGGCGCGGAGATCGATCGTGAATCGATCGAACAAACGGCCCGCAGTTCCCTGCAGCAACTCGAACAGCTGTTCAACGAAGGGGACGAGTTGACGGTGGGGCTGGCGATCGATGCGGCGGGCAAACGGGCCCACCTTGATGTCAAGGCCACCGCCAAAGAAGGGACCGAGCTGGCACGGCAGGCGGCGTTAAACGCCGATGTCAAAAGTGCCTTCGCAGGCATCCTCGATCCGCAGGCGGCAGTGACAATGAACCTGAGTGCGAAGCTGGCCGAAAAGGACATCGCTCGAACCGTCGACTACCTGAAGGCCGCCCGCGGCCAAGTGGCCAGCAAGATCGACGACGACCCGAACGTTCCCGCTGCAGAGCGAGCCGTTGTGAAGGAGATCGCCGGTCAGTTCATCGACGTGTTCGAACAGACGATCAAGACGGGGAAGATGGATGCCGCCGTTGCTCTCCTCCTGGAGAACAAGAGCTTTAACCTGATTGGCGGCGGACACGTGGCGGACGGAGCCGCGTTCGAAAAGGCCGTGAAGCAAGTTGTCGATCTGGCCAAGAACGATCCGAACGCTCCCAAGGTGCAGCTCAACGCCGCCACGCACGGCAACGTGGCGCTGCACAAGCTCTCCATGCCGGTTCCAGCCCACGAGACCGAAGCCCGCGAAATCCTGGGAGAGCAGCTCGATGTGGTTTTGGGGACGGGTCCTCAGGCGGTCTATCTGTCGGCCGGGAAGAACTCTGATTCGCTGCTCAAGAAGGCGATCGACCAATCTTCCGCGAACGCCCAGAAGCCGGTCGCTCCGTTCCAGCTTGACGTGGCCATGCTTCCGATCTTGAAGTTCTCGGCAGCCGTGTCGCAGGACGATCCGATCTTGCCGATGCTCGTCAAGTCGCTGGAGCAGTCGGGCAGCGATCGAGTGATTCTGTCGGCCCAGCCAGTACCGCGGGGGAGCGTAACGCGCCTCGAAATTCAGGAAGGCGTTTTGAAACTGATCGGCGTCGCCGCGCAGCAGTTTGGCGGCGGCAATATTCCAGGTGCGGAATAGAAGGGCGCCGCGTCGCCTTCGATTCTCAACAACTTTCAGGCGGCAGCCGCATAAGCGGCTGCCGCCTGTTTTTGTAGAAGTCGCGGCGCCTCTTGCATAAAACGCTGGCTCATCGCCACCGGTGCGGCCTAAGATAAAGGCCACGGGGAGGCCGATCCTAACGAACGGAACAAGCGGGCCGAATCGGAGCCCGAGCTGGCCCAAGAACTCCAGTCGCGGCTCTTCGCCCACTATCGCGGGCTGGGGTACGACCTGACCGCCCGGGAGTGGACCGTCGGCCTCAACCCGGTTTATCCGTCGCCGGGACGAAAGCCGTGATCGCCGCAGGAGGCCAGCTCGCGATTGCTATCGCGCGCCCAGCGGCGTGATGCTGAGCGCTTTTTCCAAGACTTGTCCATCCGCGTTCAATTCGCGCAAGCCGAGGATCGCGGCGATCGTCGGCGCGATGTCGATGTTTTCGACTCCTGAGAGCCGCGCGCCGGGGCGAATGGCACTACCCGCGAGGACGCATACGGCGTTCATTTTCGGCTCGGTCGAGACAAAGCCGTGCGACCCCGTGGATACACGCGCCTCGGTCCCGGCAGCGATGAGTGTCTCCCCCTCGGCCGATCCAGACACTCCGAAGCCGTCTTTGGCCACAACGACGAGATCGGGCGCTTGCGCGTATTCGCGAGGGTGCGGGAGACCATAATTGGCGAAGCTCTCGGGAAACACGATCTCCGCCACCCCTTCCTGGCCGGCCAGCAGCTGCTCGACGCGTTTTCGATCCTCGACGGCGGTCGCCGGATCGGTGCAGTAGACAAGGCCGATTCCTCCCTCGGGGACAACATGCACGCGGGCTTCGGTAATCTTGCCTCCTGCGCCGACGGTCAGTAAACCTTGTTGCCGGAACACCACATTGGGGCGAATCGCCATGGGGGTCAGCGTGAAGCCGTGATCGGCCACCACAACAACTGTGGTCCGCTCGCGAATGCCGGCGTCATCGATCGCCTCAAGAATTCGCGCCAGGCACATATCGGCGTAGGCATTGGCCGTGTATCCGGGCGGCGACTGGGCCCCTTCGGCATGATGGGTCGAATCGCAGTTCAAGAGATGCACGACCATCAGGTGCGGCTTCCGCGTGCGGAGGATGTGGCGGGCAGTCTCGGTCCAAATGAGGTCTTTGCCGGCGGAGCTGTTCGCCGCGAACGACTTGTCGGTGGCGTCGGCCAGCACGCCCGTTTCGATGAGTTCGTCGCGCAGCCGGGGCGTCATGTGCGTTACCTGCTCGGGCACATCCGGGAAGCTATCGTCGTAGGCATCGGAGCCGCGGGTGCAGGGCCAGTTAACTTCGGCCGTGCGCAGGCCTTGGGCGCGGGCCAGGTCGAACAGCGTCGGAACACGCACGAGATCCTGCCGATCGCGCCGGGGATCGACGACAATCGGTACGCCCACGCCGCCCCGCACCAGAACACCGTTGGCTAGCACGCCATGCCGCTCGGGACGAACGCCCGAGATCAGCGTCGTGTGGTTCGGCCAGGTGATCGACGGGTTGACGACCCGCATCCCCTCAGCCGCCACGGCTCCTTCCTTGGCCAGCTTCCGCAAGGTGGGGAGCGGCGCTTTGGGATCGTCGAGCAGAAAGTGCGCGAGGCCATCGATGCAAACCACGACCACATGGCGGTCGGGAGTCTCTTGTGCCCGCGACACTGAAGGGATGGCCAGTGCCAGAAGCGCTGCCGCCGCGATCCACCAGCTTTGCCGAAAACTCACACGCATCACTTTGCGTTCCTCCGATACGGAATTGTGGATTCTCACCCGATCCTCACCCTTCGCTGCGATTCTTTCGCCACTCCTGGCGCTGCCTTTGATTCGGGAAAATGGGCCAGTTGGGATCGTCTCGGCGCGCCGACTTGAGAAGCGACTCGGCGCGGGCGACGACATCCGCGAACTGGGCGGAAACGTCCTTCTTCTCGCCGGAATCGGTCTCCAGGTCGTAGAGTTCCAGCGGCCGGTTCGGACCATTGCGAACGGCTTTCCAATTGCCGAAACGCACGGCCTGGATGAACGCCTGCTCGTGCAGCTCCCAGTAGAAATAGTCGCGCTTGGGCGCAGCTCCTCCTCGCAACATGGCTACGAGCGAGATGCCATCCGGCTCGAAGCCCGCGGGAATCTTGGCCCCGGCCAGTTCGGCTGCGGTCGGCAGAAAGTCCCAAAAAGCCCAGGGGTCATCCGAGACGCGGCCCGCGGGAACCGCTCCGGGCCACCGGGCGATCGCCATTTGCCGCAGGCCCCCTTCGTACATCGATCGCTTGAAGCCGCGGAGCTGGCCTCCCATCGATTGATCGAAGCGGCGTCCGAGTTCCGATTGTTCGTTGAACGACGATCCGTTGTCGCCGGCGACGATGACGAGCGTGTTGTCGTCGACCTGTAGTTCCTTGAGCAGCGCCAGAATCCGCCCCACGTCGCTGTCGAGCCGCGACACCTGGGCCGCGTAAGCCTTTTGTTGCGGCGTCCAATCGGTATCCGCGTACTGGCCGAGTTCGTCGATTTCGTGCCGGCCGTGCGGGAGCGTGATCGCATAAAACAGAAAGAACGGGCGCGCGTGATTCGCCCGCAGCCACGCTTCCGCGTCTCGCTGGATTAGCTCCTGCGCGTAGGTCTTGCCGACTCCCTTGCCATCGTTGCCCGGCAATTCGAAACGCTCGTCGTCCCGATAGAGATACGTGGGAAAGTACGAATGGGCATGCCGCTGGCAGTTGTAGCCAAAGAAGTGGTCGAAGCCCTGCTTGAGCGGACTTCCGGTCGTGTCGAACATCCCCATCCCCCACTTGCCGCAGCAGGCGGTCGCATAGCCGGCCTCGTGCAGGATTTCCGCCACGGTCACGGTCTCCGCCGGCAGCGGCAGTTGCCCCTCGCCTGGCGCGATTTCCCAGTTGGCCCGCACGGGAGAATGCCCCGTGTGCAGTCCCGTCATCAGCGAAGTCCGCGACGGCGCACAAACGGACGTGCCGCAGTAGGCCTGCGTAAACCTGGTCCCCTCGGCCGCCATTCGGTCGAGATGCGGAGTTTTGATGAGTTTCTGGCCGTAGCAGCCCACATCCCCTTGCGCCAAATCGTCGCTCAAGATGAACACAATATTGGGACGCTCCGCGGCAGTGCAGATTGCCCCGACGAGGGCCCCGTACCAGCCGGCCAGGCAGGCGGCAAGACAGGCAATTGCCACTCGCGCGCGGGCGATAAAAGCCCCTTCGATCAATCGCAGACTATTCATGGGTTGTGCTCCCGCGCTTTTGGTCAAGGATTGCGAACGTTCGCGGCGGAGTCCCGGCCCCGTACCATCGCCGTGGCTGACGCCGAGCAGCCAACGCCTCGGCCTGCCATCTTACCTATTCGTTGCGGGCCTCGGCCCTAGCGGACCGTCGCGGCGCGTCACTGAATTTGTGAACGCTTGCCAGGGGTCGCTTGCGGCGCCGGCCGCGCTCAGTCAATCACAAGTCCTTGTGAGGCAATCGATTACGCACTTGCAGAGCGCTCAGCTCAACTCGGCCATTAAACAAAACGTTCACCTCAACCAGCCCCTCCTCACTCGCATTGGCCCCACCTCACCCATCGTAGAACAAGTCTTCCGACCCGTTCATAAAATCGTAAAGAGGCCGATCGTATCAGCCGTCGCCGGCAGACAGCCAGATGGTCCGCTCAGGCCCTGAGCGGACCGCCCCACGCGAAGACTCAGTTTCCCCGCCCCCCCTCCGGCAACACTGCTCGGCCCACTCTCCGCGGCCCGCCACATCCGCAGCCCACATTGGCTCGCCCTTTCTCGCCTAAAACCTAACACCCAACTGTTGTAGAGGCATTCAAATTAGGCCATAAATGGCGTCCCTTGTCAACGTTTTGCACGCGCGATTTCCGCCCCAGCATGACTTGCGTCGACACTACCAAGCGCAAGTCGTTATTCCGGCCTGACTTCCGCCAGTCGCTTGCGCCGCAGTCGTGCAGGAACTCTTCGCCGCCTTGACTAGTCTGGTCACGAATCGCACATCTTGTTCAGTATTGAACAAGCCAAACTCGGTGAGCGGCACTTTTGGAATTGCGGGGACTTGAGGGTTACAAGCGGGTCTGCGATGGGTGGCAGCCACCCGTCCGCTGCCATTTATGCGGTTTGGCCAATTGCGAAGAGTCGAGGATCCTGACCATAAACACACCTGGTGCCTGGTGCCACTGCTGACTCGTCCAGCAGTGCAGAACTGCGAGTTGACTCGACGATCGCATTCCGTCGTTGACGTTCTACTGCCAGCGCGTCAAGATCCGGCCGCGGGGACGGGAGAGTTATCGAAATGCTGCCAGCGTCCTGCCGAATCTGCTTGTGGTGCCAGCGGGGGCCCGCGATGATTAGCGGTTAAACCCGAAGGCGGCATCAATCTTTGGATCTCGACGGCAGATAGGTCCTGGCACCACTCGCCCAAAGGCACTGCTGGACAAAGCCAGCAGTGGCACACGGCCGCAAAAGCACAGCAGAGAGTGAGGGAGAACAGCCGTGACTGCTGGGCGTGACGCTGCACTCGCTCCTTCCCGGGCATTGCGCCTGCGCTTTTCGCTCCGGTCGCTGCTCGTGCTCATCGCCCTCGTCGCCGTGGGGTTGGGCGGGTTTGCCTTCTGGCGCGATGCCAAGGTGCGCGAGCAGCGGGCCGCCCGCAAAATTCTGGACCGCGGCGGCAGCGTTGGCTGGGTCGACGGCCGCCCGCTCGCCGAGCGGCCGCGGTGGGTGCAGCGGCTGGCTTGGGTTCTCCCCGAGGCGTGCCTCCAGACCGCCAACTGGATCGACTTTCCCCGCGATCCGACCGACGCCGATCTGGCCCTGCTCGCCGACCTGCCGCACATCAAAACGCTGCACCTTGTCGGTGCCAAGAAGGTCACGCCGGCGGGCCTCGCCCATCTCGGCCGCTTGTCGCACGTCGAGGACGCGTACTTCAAAGAGACGTGGCTCGGCCCGGAGGGACTGGCCCACATTTCGCATTGGCGCGGCCTGCGGACATTGTGGCTGGCCGAGACGGGCGTCACCGAGGCGCAGATTCCCTGGATCGCCGCCAACCGCGGCCTGACGCATCTCGACCTGTCGGGGGCCGACATTGGCGACGAGTCGCTGCCGGCGATCGCCGGGCTCACCGACCTGGAAGTTCTGGCCCTCCGCGACACGCGCGTGACGCCGCAAGGCATCGAGTCGCTGAGCAAGCTGCCCAAACTCGCCCACCTCTACCTCCGCGGCACGCGGCTCGACGACGCAGGCCTGGGCCAACTGGCCGCAATCCCCACGCTCCAAACCCTCGAAATCCGCCGCACGAACACCACCGCCGAAGGCCGCGCCCGATTCAAAGCGGCGCTGCCGAATTGCCGGGTGGAGGAGGATTGAGGGGCGAGCGCGTCATTCGTCGAGGATAAACGTCATTCTGCCGCTAGTGTCGCGACCTTCAACGAAACCATCGGGCAGCGACTGCTTCAGACGCTGTGCAGCGTCCTTTGAGATGGCGGGTCCGACGACGACTCGGTTAAGCTGCTTGAGCGATCTCAAATGCTCAAGCCCGCGGTCGGTCACATCTGTCTGCTCGATATTGAGAAAACGTAGTTCATGCAGGTTGAGGAGAAGCACGATGTTCGAGTCGGAAATGTTAATACCGCGAAGATACAGAAACTCCAACGTGCGGAGCGTGCCAATTCGGGCTATTCCCTCGTCGTCGACATCGGCAAACGACAAGTCGAGTCTCTTAAGCTTCGGAAACTCGGCCAGCACCGCCAGGTCATCGCCGGTAAATTTCTTTCTGTAGCTGAATCGGATGCTCTCGACGCTAGCAAACGCATCGTCGCCTACCAGCGTGCGCACGAATTCAGGACCTGGCGGCGACTTTACTCTTGACGCGTGATAGTCGTACACCGCTTGTCCGCCCATCGCCTCGACCCGGGCAATCGCGGCCCGTTGCCGTCTGACGCGCACGAGAATGTTGCCGATCCAGCCTAAAGCGATACTCACCAGAACCGTGAAGAGCACGACTGCGCGCAGACTGAATTGCAGCCAGCGGCGGGGCGGCTTCCGGTCAGTACGCGGCTGTTCAGTCATCGGCGAGGTCTCCTTCCTCTGAGTTTAAAACCACTCGCTCGCGTCGAGGGGTCCGGGCAGGCACTTTCTGGCGTGCGAGACCAGCCGCTCGCTCCATTTAACAACAAGACGCTTAACGCCAAGACGCGGGAGAGCCGCAGAGTCGCGAGACATCCTGCAAGACGCCCTGCTGCTTTTCCCCTCTCTGCGACTTTGCGTTCGTTCGGTCCACGCTCAGGCTCTGTCCAAAATTTCCGAGCATACATTCGACTCCGCAATCCCCACGCTCCCAACCCTCGACATCCGCCGCACGAACACAACTACCGAAGTCCGCAAACGATTCGGAGCGGCGATGCCCAAATTGCCTCACCGCAAAGCGGTCACGCACCCAGGGTACGTGATCTACGATCGCCGAGTTGCGCCGAAGGCGTTACACAATTGGCGGACGGGTTGGTGACGCGCTGTAGAACCCTTTCAGGGTTCCGGCGGGCGTTGGAAAAAAACGCCTACCCAGGGTGCGCTCGCTATCGCTCGCGACCGCTGGGCTTTGCTGTGTGACGCCTTCGGCGTGTGGACGCGGACCAAATCCCGCGCATCAGCCGACCCCACATCCCCTGGAACCCGCTCGCCTGCTGGATTACGCTGTTCGTGGTTCGTTTTGGTCCTTAGTTTGAGGTGCGCGCGTCTATGTCTTTCGCCGCGAGTGTGACTCCGACCCCCATTTCCGGCGTGGCCCCGGCAGCCGTGCGGGAAACGACCGTCATGACCGTCTGGCCGAGCAATGCCAAATACTCGCTCGGGCGGAC